>DOBD01000091.1:0-9273 GCA_003506275.1 Bacteroidales bacterium
GGATTTTGTGGTTCCCTCCCGTACCAACGAAGGTCAGTTTTATGCTTTGCCGCAATCACCGCAACAATTCAAGCAATTGCTTATGATTGCCGGTATGGATAAATATTTCCAGATAGTTCGTTGTTTTCGCGACGAAGACCTCCGCGCCGACCGTCAGCCGGAATTTACGCAGATTGACTGCGAAATGTCGTTTATTGAACAAAACGATGTGTTGGAAGTCTTTGAGGGGTTGGCCCGCTTCTTATTCAGCGAAATGAAGGGGGTGACCTTCGATCAACCCTTCTTGCGCATGCCCTATACTGAAGCCATTATGTTTTACGGCAGCGACAAGCCCGATATCCGATTTGACATGCGCTTCGCAGAGCTTAAGGAGGTAACCGAAGCTGGCCTGTTTACGGTGTTTGATAACGCACCCTATATCGGTGGAATAGCCGCAAAGGGTTGTGCTACCTATACCCGCAAACAGCTTGATGAACTCACCGACTTTGTCAAGCGTCCCCAGATAGGTGCATCAGGTATGGTTTATGTGCGCTGTGAAGCCGATGGCAGCTACAAATCGTCCGTGGATAAATTCTATGGACAGGAACACTTGAAACGTTGGGCCGAAGCTTTGTCGGCTCAACCCGGAGATTTGTTGCTTATTCTCAGTGGTGAAGTAGCCAAAACCCGAAAAGCACTCTGCGAATTGAGGCTGGAGATGGGCAACAGGCTGGGATTGCGCGACAAAAATACCTTTGCGCCCTTATGGGTGGTTGATTTTCCCATGTTCGAATGGGACGAAGANNCCATGCATCATCCCTTTACTTCGCCCAAACCGGAAGACATTGCCTTGCTCGACAGCGATCCTGGTCAGGTCAGAGCCAACGCCTACGACATGGTCATCAATGGTATCGAATTGGGTGGAGGATCCATTCGAATATTCGACAGTCAACTACAAGCCAAAGCCTTTGAAGTCATGGGCTTTAGCAAAGAACAAGCCGAACGTCAGTTTGGTTTCCTAATGGGGGCCTTCAAGTATGGAGCACCTCCTCACGGGGGGCTGGCTTTTGGTTTAGACCGTTTTGTATCCCTGTTTGCCGGACTTGATTCCATCAGGGATTGCATCGCCTTTCCCAAAAACAATGCCGGTCGTGATGTGATGATCAATGCGCCTTCTCGTATTGACCAGACCCAATTGGATGAATTATACCTCGACTTGAAACAACCCCTCAAATGATACCTGTCAAAGCCGTCTGTGACACCCTGGAGGCATTCGCACCCCTTCCGTTTCAGGAAGGATACGACAACGCCGGTTTGATACTGGGAAACCCTGACCAAGCAGTAACGGGTATCCTGGTCTGTCTGGATGTTACCGAGGCGGTGATTGATGAAGCTGTTTCCCTGGGGTTCAACCTTATCGTTTCTCATCATCCGCTGATTTTCAGGGGTTTAAAAAAGGTGGTAGGCGAGGGTAGGGTAGAAGCCTGTTTGATCAAAGCCATCAAACACGATGTGGCGTTGTACGCTGGACATACCAACGTGGATGCTGTCATCAACGGGGTGAATGGCCAAATCGCCGATCGCCTGGGCCTGATCAACCGACNNACCGACGCATTTTGCAACCCTCAGGGACTACCGATGAGCACGGTGAATACGGATTGGGATTGGTGGGAGAGTTGGCTGCACCGGAAGATCCGCTGGTTTTCCTTCAGCGGATAAAAACCCTGTTTCAGTGCCACACGCTAAGGCATTCCCGACTACCTCGGAAGGCTATTTCACGTGTGGCCGTTTGTGGGGGCGCCGGTAATGAGTTTCTCACCCTGGCCAGCCAGACCGGTGCCGATGTGTTGCTCACCGGTGAGGCCAGGTTTCACGACTTTTTCACCGAAGGCCTGGGTATCATGTTGGTAGACGCCGGACATTTTGAAACCGAGCAGTTTACAAAAGCGCTTTTTTTAGACATACTTTCAAAAAAATTCCCTACATTTGCCGTTCGTATTTCGACCGCGGAACGCAATCCGGTCAATTATTTATAATGGACTAATATACAATAATATACGCTTGNNGCTTATGAGTGCTGAAAATTCCAAAGCCGATTCCAAAGAAATTACCGTCAAGGAGAAATTGAAAGCCTTGTACGATTTGCAGGTTGTGGTATCTGAAATCGACAAGATCAAAACCCTACGTGGCGAGTTGCCCTTGGAAGTACAGGACCTGGAAGATGATATTGCCGGTTTGGAAACCCGTATCGAAAACATCAGGGCTGAGATCAAAGAATGCGAAGACATCATCAGTGGTCGCAAGTTGGATATCGAAAATGCCAAAGGCCTGATGGAAAAGTACAAGGAACAGCAGGACAACGTCCGCAACAACCGTGAGTACGATTTCTTAAGCAAGGAGCTTGAATTCCAGGGGCTCGAGATAGAGTTGGCCGAGAAGAAGATTCGCGAGGCTACGGCTGTCGCTCATGGCAAGAACGAGGAAAAGGTGGTTGCCGAAGAACAATTGGAAGAACGCAAGAAAGACCTTGAAATCAAACAGCAAGAATTGGAGGAAATCATTTCCGAAACCCGTTCCGAAGAAGAAAACCTGCGCGAGAAAGCCAANNGAGATTGAACTGCTGATAGAACCCCGTTTGTTGACGGCCTTCAAACGCATCCGCAAAAGTGCCCGCAACGGCTTGGCAGTCGTTTCTGTCCAACGCGATGCCTGCAGCGGCTGCTTCAACAAGATTCCGCCCCAACGTCAAATGGACATCAAGATGGGTAAGAAAATCATCGTTTGTGAGTACTGCGGACGTATCATGATTGATCCCAGTTTGGCAGACGAATAATCACAACAGCCTTTGCATGGCTGCTACAACCACTTAGGCGCCCTCGGAATCGTTTTCTCGAGGGCGTTTTTTTTGACCTTAACCTTAACACCCGACCGATCATGGAAACACCAATCACAGAAACGGGCTGTTGCCCTCATTTTGATCCTCAACCCTGGGATGAAACGCTTCATGAATGGCACGAAAAGCCGTTTGTCAAAGCGACTGTGAAGACCTTATTCTTCATGCCCTTGAATTTCGGGTCAGTGATGACCCGCTTGATGAAACAACTTGACGCAGTTGGTGCCACGGTGCCAGAAGGTCTGGGCTTATCCGACCATCGTACCCGGTGGTCCATGGATATCTATGTGGCTGTCGATAAACCTGTTGAGGGCTTGGAAAATCAAACACTCAGCGGTAACTTTTTCTCGAAAGTGTACGAAGGCCCTTACGGTCAAACGGCTGCCTGGTGCAAGGACTTTGAAACGGTCGTGGCTCAACGGCAGCTGAAGGTGCGTAAATGGTACATGTGGTACAATTATTGCCCCAAGTGCGCCAAAGCATACGGTAAGAATTACACCACCATCATTGCTGCCGTTGAGCCTGACCAACCTCAATAAACGGCCTTGTCAGGCTCAGGCCAACCTTTCTTCCATTTCAGCGTAAAGATACGCAGTTTGGAGGCGCCATTGTCGTGCGCATCGTAGGCATGGAAAACCAGGTAATCCTTCTTATCCATGTTGACCACGGCGTTGTGCCCAACTCCGTGCCAATCGGCATCACCAGCCATCAACAGGGTTCCTCCGCCATGGCGCAGTGAACGGCCTTCTTTGTCCAGATAGGGTCCTTCTACCTTTTTTGAACGTCCAACTATCATTTTGTAGGTGCTGTTCACCCCTTTGCAGCAATAATCGATGGATGCGAAGAGGTAGTAATACGAACCCTTCTTATAGATAAATGGGGCTTCTACGGCATTACCGCCTGCATCGACAGGATTGTTGTCGATGGAGGGCGGGTTGGGCAGATTGGGGTCGGGTTTGCGGGAGCAAAACGTTACCGGCGTGCAGCCTTCAGCCGGACCTGTCAGATCGTCTTTCAGTTTGACCAGTTGCAAGCCATCCCAAAAAGAACCAAAATTCAACCAGGGTGTACCCTTCTCGTCAACGATCAAGTTGGGATCGATGGCATTCCAGTTTGTTACGTTGGGAAACGATTGGATGACAAGCCCTTTATCCACCCAGCCAAAATCAGGATCATCGGGATTGAGGGTCTTGTTGGTGGCTACGCCGATGCAGGAGGTGTTTTTGCCAAATGCAGATACTGAATAAAACAGGTAATAGGCTCCGTTGTAGTAGGCAATGTCTGGTGCCCACATATGGCCTCTGAATCCTTTTACAGCTTCTGAGGTCCATGCGGGGATCTGCTCGAACACGGGTCGTTCCCGCTTCCAGGTTTGTAAGTCTTTGGAAGACATTACACTGATACCCCTGCCTGTGCAGAATAGGTAATACGTGTCACTGTGTTTGATCATTACCGGGTCGTGGACGGATACACGCCTTACCTGAGCGCTGGACAACAGGGAAAGAACTGTTAAAAAAGCGATAAAAAGCACCGTTCGTTTCATGGTTGCGGTTGTTAGGGGTTAGAAAAGCAGGTTTATAACTCGTGGTAAGCGGGTATGGTTTCAATAAATCGGATATCATGCCGTTCGTAATCGACGGCACAACAGTAATGGGTCAAGCCATTGCTCACAATCAGATAGTTGGCATGAAGGGCCCAGTTATAGGCGGTAATTTGTTCAAAAACAGCCTGGTTGATGGTGACCGAAGGGGCCTTGTATTCCATAATGACCAGCGGATGCAGGTCTTTGTCGTACAGAAGGCTATCACAACGCCTGATCTGACCATTGAGATCAATCACGGCTTCATTGACCAGGCGCTCCCTGGGATAGCCTTTTTCAGTGATCAGGTAATTGACAAAATGTTGTCTGACCCATTCTTCAGGTGTCAAAGCGACGTAACGTCGTCTGAGGGGGTCAAAGATCTGCCTTTTTCCCTCTACGTGCCGTATTTTATAGGGATAGGCCGGCAGGTTTACGTTAAACATTTTGTATTTTTGCTTATGAGAACCAAAGATACCATTCTTGGTGCACTCCTCCAACTTGCTAACACCGACACGCAATGAAAACCAAACGAGAAATCGTAGAAAACTGGTTGCCAAGGTACACACGTTTCCCCTTGGAATCCTTTGGAAAGCATATTCTGCTCACCAATTTCAACCACTATGTGACCTTGTTTGCTGAAAAATTCAACGTTCCGATTCATGGCAAAGAGGGCAATATGCCTAATGCCACGGCCAATGGTATCACCATCATCAATTTCGGGATGGGCAGTGCCAACGCCGCCACCATCATGGACCTGCTATCTGCACTGGAGCCACAGGCTGTGCTTTTTCTCGGCAAATGCGGCGTGTTGAAACACGGTATGAATGTCGGTGACTATATATTGCCCATCGCTGCCATCAGGGGCGAGGGTACCTCCAACGATTATTTCCCCCCCGAAGTGCCGGCCTTACCGGCCTTCAGCCTCCAACGTGCCGTCTCCACTACCATCAGAGACTACCAGGAGGATTATTTTACCGGTACCGTGTACACGACCAACCGCCGCGTTTGGGAATACGACGAACAGTTCAAGGAATACTTGCAGCCCATCAGGGTGTTGGCCATAGACATGGAAACGGCCAGCCTTTTCACAGTGGGTTTTGCCAACAGCATACCTACCGGTGCCTTGTTATTGGTTTCCGACCAACCCATGATTTCCTCCGGTGTCAAGACAGAGGCCAGCGATAAGAAAGTGACCGAACTATTTGTTGAAAAGCACCTGAACATCGGCATCACCGCCTTGGATATTCTGATACGTAACGGACGTTCTGTGAAACACTTGCGCTTCTGACATGGCCAAACAGACGATGATTCCTCAACAAGTGCTCGACGAGATTGCCCGTGGCGAGATACGTCCTCTGTACGTGCTGATGGGAGAGGAACCCTATTACATCGACCTGATATCCAATACGCTGATCGAAAAGCTATTGGATGAGACCCAAAAAGACTTTGACTTGAGTGTGGTTTACGGGAAAGATGTGACCATCAAGGATGTGGTGATGCTTGCCAGGCAATACCCCATGATGGCCAGTAAAAAGGTGGTCTGTCTCAGGGAAGGGCAGGACTGTTCGGATTTTGAGCACCTGGCCACATACGCCAACCAACCCAATCCCAATGCCGTCTTGATTGTCAACCACAAACAAGGAAACCTGGACAGGCGAAAAAAGTACTGGGCAGAGATCGAGCATGCAGCCTTGGTCGTTGAATCCAAAAAGTTGTACGACAACGAACTGCCCGGCTGGATTCAGCAATTTGTGTTGAAAAGAGGAGGGACCATCGATCAAAAATCAGCCACCTTGTTGGCAGACTTCATCGGCAATGACCTTTCACGCATCATGGGAGAAGTCGACAAACTGTTCGTCACCATGCCTGCCGGTCAACACGCCATCACACCTACGTTGATCGAACGAAACATCGGTATCAGTAAAGAATACAACGATTTTGAGCTGCTAAACGCCGTTGTTCGTAAGGACATCCTGAAAGCCAACCGCATTGCCCTGCATTTTTCCAAGAACACCAGGAACTATCCCTTTATTAAAACCCTGGCGACCCTGGCGTACTTCTTCAACAACCTGATGTACTACCACTACTTGACCGACAAATCCCAGCGAGCCGTTGCCGCCGAATTGGGTGTACCCTTTTCCATCGCCAAGGAATACGAAATGGCTGCCGGTCATTATAACGGATTAAAGACAATGCGCATCATCCGCTGGCTACGAGAATACGATGCCATGGCCAAAGGTGTGGGAGCGAGGGGTGCCGCCGATGGGGATTACCTCCGGGAATTACTTTTTCGGTTGATGCACTGATGTCCGTTTAGTGTCTTTTTCTACTTCGCGAGAATCGCGTATTTCCCTTCAACACATCGAACGTTTTAGTTTACGCGATTCTCAGCGATTCGCGTTTTTTGTTGAGCGTGTTACTTGCTGAGCGTTTGTGACGGTTTCAGTACCCACTGCACTTTCAGGTATCAAGACTCGTATCGTCCCATACCTTTCCATTCTTTTCCTTTCCATTATGTAGCATAGCGTGGTGTTCTGTGTTATTGTGTTGTTTTGTGTTGTCAACAATAGACCAACATGGTTGATACCTGTTGATAAATTGTTGATTTCCGTCTGGAAACAGTTACAAATGAAAACAAACATTTGAGAACACGGCAGACTACAAATGTAATTCGGCGCTTCGGTGTTTGTACATGTAAACAGGCACCTTCATGTACTACTTATCCCTGTTTACAGTACTAATAAGTCCAAAACGATACAAGTCTAAACTGTGCTGAATGGGGTACTGTAGGCAATGTAGAAATATTTATTATACAGATAACCAGTTATATAGGGGTCATTATCTTAAGCAGTACTTCGTGTTTACAGTTGAATAATGGGCGTTACATGCTTTCGTTGGGTGAATTGCATAGCAAATGGTATATGTATACCGCAGTAAACCAGTAAAATGGTTAGATTTGTTGAAGTAGTTACTTTAATGCGTTATTTGCCTAGCTTTGATTTGTTACAAATGTTTATGTAAACAAGACTAAGTTGTAATTTAGTAAAGATACATTTGTTGTCAATTTCTGTTACAAGAAATGTGACTCCTATAGTTGTCAATTTGGTGTAAAAAAATTACATTTGTGCATTGATTGAACCTATACGCAACAACATGAAAGACCGGATTCAACGCTTGATTGATGACAAAAACCTGACGCCTTCACGCTTTGCTGACGAAGTGGGACTGAACAGGCCTGCCGTATCCCATATCCTGAATGGGCGAAACAACCCTAGTATGGATGCGTTGCAGAAAATCCTCAAGCGATTTCCGGAAATTAGCGGATCCTGGTTATTAACCGGTGAAGGCAGCATGTACCAGTTCAACACTGAGCGTGACAGCCCTACGTTATTTGACGAGAATCCCGTAAACACGCCCAACAGGACGGCTGAAAATGAATATGCGCAGGATTTTAGGTCAAAATCTCCGGAAAAAGCCATTCAACAAATAGACTATCAGTCGCTTATACCTACAAAAAGCCGTACAGTCAAAGTGAAGAAGATAGCGATTTTTTACTCTGACAATACCTACGAAGAATTTATACCGGCCCAAAAGGAATAAAAAGCGTATCTTTGCCGCGTTATTGAACAGCGCCCTATGCAACGCCCCACCAGTTTTCAGATGGATGGTCGGTTGACGGTGAATCGTCGCTTGAACGACCGATACGTCTTATTGATAGTCCAATTACCCCAACCTTTGTTACATGTCCAACCAGGACAATTTGCGCAGATTAAGGTAGATGGCTCTCCGACCACTTTCCTGCGTCGCCCAATTTCACTCTGCCTGCTGCCAAAACCCGATGAATTGTGGTTGTTGGTTCAGGAAGTGGGTGAAGGCACCAAAACGCTCTGTGCCCTTACGCCGGGAGACTGTGTCAACATGCTCCTTCCCTTGGGTGCAGGGTTCACGCAACCCGCCCACCCTTCCACCTGTTTGTTGGTTGGAGGAGGTGTTGGGGTAGCCCCTCTGTTGATGCTTGGACAACAGTTGGCCGATGCCGGACATCAGGTGGTGTTTTTGCTGGGAGGACGAACAAGCACGGATTTGGTCATGCAAGAAGACTTTGCCCGATTTGGAAAGGTCTTTGTCACGACAGAAGATGGTAGCCTGGGCGAAAAAGGGTATGTTACCCAACACAGCTTGTTGAATCAACCCCACTTTGATGCCGTATATACCTGTGGTCCCAAACCCATGATGAAAGCTGTGGCTGCTTTTGCTGCGCAACACGCCCTCTCCTGCGAAGTTTCTCTGGAAAACCTGATGGCCTGTGGCATTGGCGCCTGCCTTTGCTGTGTTGAAGATACAGTGGACGGACATGTGTGCACCTGCACGGAAGGACCGGTTTTTAATACCCAACGTTTGAAATGGTAGATCAGCACATACACTTGAAAGGATTGACCCTCCGCAATCCGGTTATGACGGCCTCAGGCACGTTTGGTTTCGGTGAAGAGTTCACTGATTACCTGGATTTGGCGCGAATAGGGGGTATAATTGTGAAGGGTACCACCCTTCGTCATCGTGAAGGTAACCCTTATCCCCGCATGGCTGAGACGGCCAGTGGCATGTTAAACGCTGTGGGACTGCAGAATAAGGGTGTCGAGTATTTTGAAAAGGTCATTTATCCACGCATCAATGCTTTTGATACTCAGATTCTGGTCAATGTGTCAGGCTCCACGGTTGAAGACTATGTGGAAACGGCTGAACGCATCCAGGCACTACCCAATATACCCGCCATCGAACTCAATATTTCGTGTCCCAATGTCAAACAAGGGGGTATGGC
>DOBD01000091.1:9286-9724 GCA_003506275.1 Bacteroidales bacterium
ACCGACATCACCGAAATCGCCAGGGCCGCTGAGTCCGAAGGTGCTGATTCGGTTTCTTTGATCAATACCTTGTTGGGAATGGCCATTGATGCAGAAACCAGGCGACCGAAACTCTCAACAATAACCGGTGGCTTGTCCGGTCCCTGTGTGAAGCCGGTGGCTTTGCGCATGGTTTGGCAAACAGCCAACGCTGTGACCATTCCTGTCATTGGGCTGGGAGGCATCATGACCGCTGAGGATGCGGTGGAGTTTTTGCTGGCTGGAGCAACCGCTGTCCAGGTGGGTACCGCCAATTTTATCGATCCTGGTGTGGCCGGAAAGATAGCCGATGGCATTGCAGCCTATTGTGAAAGACAGGGTGTCAAGGCAGTGCGGGAACTGACGGGGGCCATGTTGGTGGAAATTCCGGCACCTGTATGTCCGCCCATCAGTGATTGT
>DOBD01000266.1 GCA_003506275.1 Bacteroidales bacterium
CTTTTCGGAGAGGGCTCATCCATAGGTTGTGGTGATTGTCCTGATAAATGTAGTTGACACTGGTACCAGGTATGCTTTTCTTGTCAGAAGGATCATGTACGTAGATATGGAGACTATGCTGTTTGGTATCATAGCGGTAGAGCCCTCTGCTCGTTCCTATCCAGACGGCGCCTTGGGCATCAACGGCCAAGCTGTTGATCCGGTCACCTTTGAACGTGTTTTCTTCAAAGGGAGTGATACGGAGTGTGTGTTTGTTCAAACGATTAAGCCCTTGCTTGGTTCCTATCCACAGGTTGTTTTCACCATCCTCCACAATGCTTTGTATGTCGTTATTGCTCAGAAGGTTAGGGTTGTTCATGTCTGACCGGAAACTTCGTATCGAATAGCCATCGTAACGGCAAAGACCGTCCAAGGTGCCAAACCAAAGAAAACCTTCCTTATCCTGATATACCCGCTGCACCGAATTGGACGGAAGTTGCGACATATAGGGAAAACTCTCGACAGACAGCTGCACGGATTGACCTTCCAGCTTTAACGAGAGGGAGAACAACAGAAAAAGAACAGTAAGAAAGTGGTGTCGTTTCATACACACAGCGTTTAGACCAACGTCAGAACGATGGTTTTTTTTGTACCAGACCAAGGATTGGAAGCCATTAGCTTGAGGGCAAAAATACACAGAAATGCTATAACACAGACTGATTTGACGGATAAATACACCCATTTCCGAAAAAAAAGGGCCATCTTTGAATCCAAATGATTACCCTCCCATGAAGCGATTTTTTCTATTTTTGACCCTGCTGGCCCTATTCATCATCTCCGTACACAGCCAAACCACTGTCAACGCACTGCGTGTGCTGGAAACCCATCCCAATACAACGGCCTGGGTCCTTTCGGGCCAGGAGCAACTAACCGGACAAGCCTTCCAGCAAGATGCCCTTGTCAGCTACAACGGCTTTCAATACACCGTTTACTACAACGCCACCCGTAACGTCACCATAGCCAGGCGCGCCTTGCCTTCGGGGAGCTGGAAGGAGGTCGTACTCCCCCATCGAAATACGGCAGATGATGCGCACAACGTCATAGCGATGGGTATCTGCAAGAATGATGGCTCCATACACCTTTCATATGACCACCATAACACCACACTGAGATATTGCCGATCCATCCTGGGTTTGGCCCACGACCCTTCACCTGAAGCATGGTCGCAATCCGCTTTCGGTGCTACGACATCAGCATTGGTACCCGGCATCAGCGTGCCAGATGTCACTTACCCACGTTTCATTGAAAAGCCCGATGGCAACCTGCTCTTTGAATGCCGGTACAAACTGAGCGGTGATGGCGACAGTTACCTGAGGGAATACGATGGCAACACCCATCGCTGGACCCACATCGGACGCTACGTTCAAGGAATGGATGCCAGCCCCAACGCCTGTGCCTACATCAACCGGATGGATTATGACGTGCTTGGGAGATTACACGTATCCTGGTGCTGGCGGGATGATTTCGGTGGTGGCAGCAACCACGACCTGTATTACGGGTACAGTGAGGATCACGGCCGCACGTGGAAGGATACCCACGGCCAGGTGGTAGCCACAACGGAGCCCATCCATCCCACTGATGATCGGACCTCCGGCTTATGCATGCGTCAAGGCCTGAAGAGTTTACAGATTGAAACCATCCCCTATTACAAGGGCTACATCAACCAGGAAACCCAGGCCACCGACAGTAAAGGCAGGGTACACATTGTCAACTCCTACATGGAAGACGGCACCGACACCAACTGGGCTTCCTCTCGCCGTAAAGCGGTCTTACACCACCGGTACCGTGACCTGGATGGAACATGGCATCACAACCTGATTCGAAAAAACGGCCAACCTGTTACATCCTATTGCAGGGTTCAAGTCATCTGCGACGCTTTCGACAACGCCTATGTGGTAGCGAACGGTGCCGAAATTTATGCTGCCACTTCGGCCAACCACTACACAGACTGGGGTTTGCTATCCGATACCGACCTGGGGCGTTTTTGCTCGGAACCTCAGATCGACCGAAACGCCATTGACGAAGGGATACTGTCCTTTGTGTACCTGGGCAGAGATCGTACCGTTGCCGTCATCGACTACCTGATTGACAACCCCCACCGACCCAACGGCAAGGGCTTGAAAGCTGATTACTATGCTGACAAAGGGCTTAGCCAGCTTATCAGCCAGGAAACAGGGGTGCTGCCGGGATCAACACGACCGGCCGGGACACAAAGCGTTCGATGGTCAGGTGTTGTTGAAACCAGTTATGGAGAGGCCTATACCCTGCATGTAACCACGTCTGCTCCCGTCAAGGTGTTCCTCAACGGATTGAGGGTGCTGGACAGTGGCACTTTTTCCGGTCTGCAAACCTTCAACCTTCCGCTGAAAGCCATCAACAGCCACCGAAACAACCTGATCATTACAGCAGAGGTAACAACGGACGACAGTTTGAAACTGGCCTGGTCGAGTGCACGCACGACGCGATCGCTCATACCGTTGAGTCATTGTTACCCGGATCAGGCCACCCAGACCGACCTTGTGCTTGATCCACCCATACTGCCTGTCAAGGCTGACCTGAGTGACTGTTTGGTGGATGGTTCCTTGTTTGAGGAGACAGACTCAAAAAAAAAAATAATCCGGTTCGAATCCGTCGAATTACCGGAAGACTATAGCCTTGACCTTACCCTAACCCTGCATGAGTCCGTTGGCAGGGGCTTTNNCGGCCAGGCGGCCCAATGGCAGAGGGGTTAGGCTGTCCTTGGGACTGGACTCCCTGGCCTGGTCCAATCCGCTGTCAAAGAGCACTTGGCTGGGGCAATTAACCCCCAACAAACCACATCGGTTCAGGGTGGCTGTTGTGCATGACAGCCTGGCTTATGTTTACCTTGATGGCCATTACCTCAACCGGTTTCCCGTTGCTTTGGTCAACGATCTGGACACTTCAGGCTTATATGAAGTGCCTTTCGCCAGAGCGATGGCTTCCAATGATCCTGACAACCTCATTGCCAACCCATGCTTTTCCACAGAGGCAGCCAATGCTGCGCCAACAGGCTGGCTGTCTGAAAAACCCATGGGTGGAGGCACCAATCCCAGGGTGCAGGTCAACAACGCCGAATGGCCTGACCAATCGGTGTTTACCTTTCGATTTGACAATGATGCCAGCTATGGTACCTGGTTCGCCTATCCGGTTACCCTGGCCGGAAACACCTGGTATGAAGTTGCCTGGGATAACGTCAACTGGGGCGGCAATACAGGCCAATACGAGGTGGTTGTATCCACCCAAGCCAGTGGCAATGGTACTGTGGCCGGCCAGGCAATCATAGAGGTTCCCTCCACCCGGCGTGCCATCGAAACCCGCATCGTACGATTTCTTACACCCTCCCTGCCTGATGGAAGCACCTATTACCTGACTTTTCGAAAAGCTATTCCTATGGGCACGACCGGTATCAGCAACTTATCCTTGACACCACACAGACTGGACCAGCTTATCCTGGGTAAGCAAGTCTCCAATAGCCCCATTAAGGCCACCCTGCACCAGTTTTGTATTGATAAGGGAGGTGCGTTCGCCCCTGCCTTACCGACTGTCCTTGAATCACCATCAGCTATTCATACCATACAGGTGTTCGGTCAAAAAGGAGGTGTAACGCTGACCAACCTGGCTGTCGACGATGTCATCCGCATCTTCGACCTGAATGGTCGTTGCATCCATCAGACAAACCGGCGAACGGATCGGGTTACGATACCGCTCGCCGGTGGCTTATATTTGGTTGAAGTAGTGAATCACTCCAGTTCCTTCAGGGGAAAAGTCTTGGTGAAGTAAGACAGAGAGCTTGAGGGGTCGATTTTCAATCAGCGTTTCTTTGTCGTTTTTTTAGCTGCCTTACCTTTAAGTGGCTTTAATGGCTTGATGCCTTCCAAGGTGGGCACCGTGGTCTTGATACTACCATCAGGGTTGAAGACCAGCTTATCGATACAGACTTCCCTGAAATTTCCCGGACCTTTGTCTTTATCCAGATAGTTCTTGTTGATGCGGTGGTAAACGATGTACCATTCATCGGT
>DOBD01000145.1 GCA_003506275.1 Bacteroidales bacterium
ACGGAGATGGATAACCGTTGATCGGCCGTGGGATGAATCACCCCCTTGTCATCGGTCAACGCCACCTCGACGAAAACCAGGTCCTGACCGTCAGCTTTCAGGGATTGATGGTCGGCCGTCAACCGAACAGTGGTAGGTTCGCCGGCTGTTTGTAGAAACACCGTCTCGATTTCCCGGCCTTTCTCCACTCCTACCGCCTTCAAACGACCGGGTTGATAAGGCACCATAAAGGTGGCCTTGAAGACCTCATTTTGCGTGGTGGGGTGTTCGCCCATCAGTTGATCGTTCAAATAAAGTCGTACAGCTTGGTGTNNTGGTGTCGGCTGTAGACTTCCACTTCCAGTGGTTGGTTTTCCATACCGGGCCAGGTCCAGCTTTCCCAGGTTGGCCAAACGGCCCAGGAAGTCAACTTGATGGGACCATTGGAAGGATTGGGCTCCCTGACAGCCATGTACAAGCGTTCAGTGGAATGGTACAGAAGGCTACGGTAATGCGAGATAGGCTTCCGCCACCCGATCAAGTCGATGTCTCCGCAATAAGCACCGTGCCAAGGGTAAAAATTCCCTTCCCAGTGTTCACCGGGCTTTTCATTCGGATAATAGTAACGCCCAATACCCGATTCTCCCAGGTAGTCCATGGCCGTCCACACAAAATCACCCAGGATATACGGGTACTCGTTCACTAAGGACCAATTCGCAAACGCATCGTTGGGATAGGATTCGGTTTGAATGATCAAACGGTCAGGTACACGCTTATGGTCATCCGTTGCCCTGTGTAGTTGATAATTATACCCACCGATGTCATGAACAGCGAACAAGGTATCATAACGTTCCCACTCACTATCCCAGGTGGTCATGGCTGAAGTAACCGGCCGAGTGGGATCAATGGCTTTGACGGCCTCCTTCAACAGGCGAGCGGTATGGAAAGCCTGAGGATCCTTGCGTTCGATGATTTCATTGCCAATGCTCCAACAGAAAACCGAGGGATGATTTCGGTCACGGAGCACCATGGAAGCCACGTCCTTGACCGCCCAGTCATCAAAAAGCAGGGCGTAATCATGAGGGGTTTTTGCTGTGCGCCAACCATCGAAGGCTTCATCCATCACCAGCAAGCCATGCTTGTCGCAAGCATCCAGAAACGCTTCCGAGGGGGGATTGTGGGAAGTTCTGACGGCATTGAAACCAGCCGATTTAAGCAGGATTACCTTGCGTTCTTCTGCTTTGTCATACGCTGCGGCTCCGAGGCAACCGTTGTCGTGGTGAACACAACCTCCATTGAGGCGTATGGATTGATCATTGAGCAAAAGCCCATTACTCACCGAATAACTCAAGGTGCGCAATCCGAACGTTTCTCGACGCCGGTCCAAGGTCTTTTTTCCCTCAGTGATGGTGACATCGGCTTCGTATACGTGGGGTGCATCCGGCGACCAGAGGATTGGTTTGCTAACAAGGAGTTGCTCGTTTACCACAACCGTATCACCAGCCGGCACATCGACCGTCACCTGCTTGCTGGCTACGTTTCGACCGTTGGGATTGATCAGGTTGATGGTCACGTTTACGTGCCTGGACTTGTTGCTACGGTTGTCGAGGCTGGCCTCCACCTCAACGGTAGCCTCACGACTGGTCAAGCGTTTAGTGGTTAGGGCAAGTCCCCAGTGGGTAAGGTGAACAGGATCGGTCACCCTCAGCCAGACGGGCCTGTAGATGCCGGAGCCACTATACCATCGGGAATTCTTTTGTTGACTGTTGTCCACTTTTACCACCAGGGTATTGGTCTCTCCGATGTTCAAAGAGGGTGTCAGATCGAGCACGAAAGAAGTATAGCCATACGGATGCACCCCTATTGAACGGCCGTTGAGGAAGACTTCGGCGTTCATGTATACACCTTCGAAATACAGCTGTATGTGACGACCGGCCCAGGAAGCCGGAGCCTTGAACACATTGCGGTACCATCCGATACCGGCTGGAAAATAACCCCCGTCGTTACCCATGGGTTGATGGGCCTCTGGCCTGCCAGCGATGCTCCAATCGTGAGGGATGTTCACCTGAGTCCAACCAGCCTGCCCCATGGGCGCTGTCAGCGAGGGTTGGTCACCCAACACAAATTCCCAACCGGTATCCACTTTCAGGAGATGACGCCGGTCACCCGCCTGTGACGACAAAACAGAAAGAAGGAAAAGAGCCAGGAGAATAAGGTGTTTTTTCATGAGTTCGGTGTTGATAAAATTCGGTAAACATAAAAAGCAAAAGTCAGTATTTTCAGGCAGGCGTCAAAATTTACACCCCGATTGTCCCCATTTTTTTCAACCAGGCGGGTATCACTTAAAAAAGTTGAAAAAAAATCACAAAAAGTCAACCTGTCTATGTGTAAGATTCCGTAGCATTGCATCATTAACCAAACCCATATACCATGATGCATCCTAGAGCCTCCAATCATGCAATGATCGGCATGATCCAGTTGGTCATCTGTTTCGTGTTTCTTACGATGACCCCTTTGACCTGGGCGGAAGATCCAGCCCTACAGGAACGACTGATTTACAGCACCACCTTTCAAGAATGGGAAGCCGTAAGCAGCAGTACCACACCTGTGGTGGTGAACAAAACAACTAGTTTTTCCAACGAAGCCTTCACCATGACTTTCGGCGAGACCCTGGTCGATCCGACCGGCGTTCAGCTTACCCGTTTCAAATACGTGGACGGCACCGGCAAAGGCGTTGGCCCGTTCACCATAGGCTACGCCATGGCTGCCAAATCGCCTACGGGCTTTATCGAAACCAGTGTGTTCAAACACCTGTCAAGGGTCTCGTTTGTTCATGGTGCCACCGGGAGTAACCGCGGATGGAAGCTCCTCAAAAAAAATGCGACAGATGCCGACTGGGTGGTCCTGTCATCAGCCGTAGCCAACCCTGCCGATGGGGTCCTCGTGGAATGTACGGTCAATGAATCCAACGTCGCCTTGCGCTTTGAAAACATCACCACCGACCAAAACGCCTATATGGCTGAGCTCAACCTCTACGGGATGGTGGCCATCACAGCCGAACAGGTTTCACTAACCACCCAGGTTACCCCCGAAGGAGCCGCCTCAGTGGCCGTCACGCCTCTTTCTTCTTCGTATGACAAGGGGAGCGTTGTTCATTTGAAAGCGACCCGCAACTTTGGCTACCGTTTCACCGGCTGGATGAAGGGCGACAGCCTGGTGTCAGACCAACCCGAATTTGATTATACCTTGAACCAAACCGACACACTCACCGCCCATTACGAAGCCATCGACACCTATACGTTTGACTGCAAGGTAGAAGGCAGTCGCTTTGGTCGTTATACCCTCAGTCCCGCTCCCACCAATGGTCGCTACGAAACGGGCACCACCGTCATGATTACCCCACATTCCAACGAAGTCATGACGTTTCTGAACTGGGAAGACGGCACTACCTCGAAACAGCGGGTGCTGACCATCACGGCCGACACCACCCTGACCGCCACCTGGAGTGAGATCGACTACATTGTGGGCTGGGATTTTTTCAACAGCGGCAACAACAACCTGTCCGGTCAGTTCTATGCTGAGACCACCAACAGTGGTTTGTTCAGTGCGGTCAAACTGGCTGATGCCAGCACCACCAGTTGGTTGGAAAAAAGTGGCGCCACTACCAGTGAAGGGAAAAATTGTGCCATCAACTGGAAAAGCAACGATCAATTGGGACAATACGGATTCCAGGCCTCTTTTGGGACGCAAAACGTCAGCAACATCAGGGTCAAGTACGAGATGATGAGTAGCGGGTATTCTACTCACAGCCGCCAAATCCTCCAATATTCCATCGACGATGCTGCCACCTTTGTCAACCTGGATACGTTGACACTGGAAGCGCCAAAGTCATGGGCGCAGGCTGACGTATTATTACCTGACACCTGTGCTGGCCTGGAAAAACTCTACCTGCGTTGGGTGGCCGATCTGAGCAGCCCTGTCATCGGTGTCACAGGCAACGATGGTACCGCTATCACCAACATCTTCGTGTTGGCCGATCGTGAACACGTGGCCGACACCATCCCTCCCGTCCTGTTGGCTACGCTGCCGGCTGACGCTTCCACCGGCGCTTCGGCATCAGGATCCATCATCCTGACATTCAACGAAAAGGTCTTACAAGGAACGGGCGATGTCACCCTGAGCGGGGCTGAAGTATTGACCGGCCGATTCGGTAGCAGCAGCGCTATTTTCGCCTACGCCGGATTAACCTATGGCCAAGCCTACACAGTATCCGTACCGGCCGGAGCCATCGTTGATCAGAGCGGCAATGCCTTTGCCGGTGTCACCTTCAGCTTTACGGTGATGAATAAGGTTCAACCGGCAGCCAGGTTGTACGACGCCATCGTCTCCAAAGACTCGACCACCTGGGCCGGCACACCCGGATACGCCACCATCAAGGAAGCCATTGATGCCNNATTCGGGCACCCCGTACCTGATTTTCATCAAGGCTGGCCGTTACAACGAACATCTGCAGATAGACAAACGCAACATCCACCTGATTGGTGAAGATGCCGACAAAGTGATCATCACGGACAACCGCCTGTGTGGCTCCACCAGCGACCCATCGGTACCTGCAGACAAACAGAACCTGCACGTCAGCCAAGGTGCTACGGTTGTCGTAAACGGTAGTGATTTCTTTGCCGAAGGTATTTCCTTTGAGAACGACTGGGGCGTGAGCAAGCTGGCCGGTCCTCAGGCACTGGCGTTGTACACAGTCGGTGACAAAGTGATTCTGAACAAGTGTAAACTACGCTCCTACCAGGATACGTACCTGACCACCTACAGCCAACCCGATTACAGGCATTACCTCAAGGATTGTTTCATCGAAGGGGCCGTTGACTTCATCTACGGTGGCGGAGATGTCTATTTTGATGCCTGTACCATTTACATCAACCGCGACGCAGGTGGCTACATCACAGCACCCAGCCATGCCGCCGAAACCAAATGGGGCTACATCTTCATGAACAACACCATCGACGCGCCAAAAGCAACCTTGGTCTACTTCGGACGGCCCTGGCAAAACAAACCCAAAGTGTCGTTTGTGAACACGCGATTGAGCAAGAACGTCAGTATCTATGGAGCCGGCTGGTATGAAACAATGGGAGCCATCCCTGCCATCTTCGCTGATTACAACACCATGGACTGGGAGGGCAACCCCGTTGACCTGAGCAACCGCAACGATTATTACTACTATACCGACAAGAACACGGGAACCAAGGTGGAAGGCAATGCCAAAAGCAGCTTGACCGATGAAGAAGTCAGGCAGTACACCATCAAGAATGTGTTGGGTGGCGACGACAACTGGATGCCAGGCGAAGCCATCGAACCCTGTTCGAAACCTGCAGGCAGACTGACAAAATCTTATCTTGCCTGGGATACCGTGCCCTATGCCATCGGCTATGTGATATCAATCAACGACACAGTCAGGTTCAACACCACGGCCACCGACCTACCCTTAAGCACCATAGGAACAGGCCTGGTCAGCATCCAGGCTGTCAACGAGCATGGTTCCCTAAGCGAGGCGTTCACCCTGCAAGTCTCTTCCAGTGAGCAACAACTGGCAGCCACCTCTCTGGTTGTTCTTGGTCACTCTACCGGCATCGCCGTCAAAGGTGTGACAACCCCCACCTCTGTTGAAGTGTTTCAATTGGATGGCCGCTTGGCTTGCAGGCAAACCTTGACAAACGACGGAAATCTGACCGTAAAACGTGGCCTCTATGTGGTTCGTCTGCGTACGGCTGAAGGTGTACGATCGGTCAAAGTAATGGTGGGTCTGCCCTAGGCAGCCCACCATCTGTTCAACATGAATCTTCAGGGGAGGTAGAACACTTCTTCCAGAGGAATACTGATGGGAGAATGGTCGGGATTGGTTTCCATGATGTCGGCCATATAATCCCACCATTTTTGCTGGATTTCGTTGAATCCCAGATCCTGGGAACCCATACCACCTGCTGACTTCTGAACAGCAAACAGGATGTTGGTTTCTTCGTCCAGGAAAATGGAATAATCACTGACGCCACTCTTTTGGATCAGTTCGACAATTTCAGGCCAGACGGCATCGTGACGGCGTTTGTACTCGTCCTTCATGCCAGGCTTTAGTAACATTTTAAAGGCTTTGCGTTCCATGTTAAAGGTAGTTAGGGTTGTTTTATTGATGTTCTCAGGATTCAGTAATCAACAAACGATACTGTTACTGAGCACTCAGTTTTAATTTGGCCGTTTTGAGGCCCTGCCCTTTTACGGTCAAGGTGATGTCGCCTGCCCTCTCCGCTGATTGGACCAGTACGACCAGCTTGCCTGAAAAGAGTTTCATAGTGGGCAGGTGGAATTGTTCGACCGAAGTGGCATCGCCGTTGCAAGCCGCCCTGTAGGCTCCTGCACCGGTTACTTCAAACGCCAGTTGGTGGGCAGCGTCGGCACAGGGATTTCCTTCCTTGTCGACCACACTAACCGTGACAAAGGCAATATCCTTCCCATCGGCTTTAATGGTACGGCGGTCGGTTTCCAGGACAAGTCGGGTTGGTGGACCGGCCGTTTTGACCGTGCGGGTGCCGACTGGTTGCCCCTTGTCATCATAGGCCACCACCGTCAGTTCACCGGGTTGGTAGACCACCTCGTTCCACATGAGTCGGTAGCGCTCCATGCCTTCTTTTCCCTTGGTGCGACGCCCCTGGCTTTGTCCATTCACAAAGAGTTCGGCACTGGGATGATTCGTATAAACAAAGACAGGGGTTACCTCGCCTTCGCGACCTTTCCAATTCCAATGCGGCAAGATATGCAGGGTATTTTCCTGTGTATTCCAACGGCTGCGGTACAGGTAGTAGCGGTCTTTGGGCAAGCCAGCCAGGTCGCAAATACCGAAATAAGACGAACGGGAAGGCCAGAAATCATCATAAGGTGTCGGTTCCCCCAGGTAGTCGAAGCCAGTCCAGACAAATTCACCGATCACCCAGTCTTTGTCGTCCTGCCACATCCAGTCG
>DOBD01000094.1:0-254 GCA_003506275.1 Bacteroidales bacterium
TTCGCCATCACCCATCAAAACAAACGTCCGGTACGCTTTGGCATCCATTTTGGCCCCCAGGGCTATACCCACGCCGACGGACAAGCCATGGCCGAGAGCCCCGCTATTCAATTCGACACCAGGCACTTTGCGGGTTGGATGACCGGCCAGGGTGGAATGAAAAGAACCATACGTATCCAACCAAGCATCCGGAAAGAAACCAGCTTTTGCCAAGGTACAATACAAACTTTCCACGCTATGTCCCTTACTCAGAA
>DOBD01000094.1:306-8673 GCA_003506275.1 Bacteroidales bacterium
AGAGAGTTGTCGGATGATGTCCGACTGGTCGTGTTTCATGATACGTCGTTGGGTGGGCCAGGTTGGTATTGCCCATCCAAAAATAGGATTATTGCCCCTAACTTACAAACAGGGGTTCCGCATAAAAACAGTAGCACCGGCCTTGATCAAGGTCGGTGCTAGCGGTTCATAGTGGCTGCTGGCAGCATTTCAGGCATGTAGGAGCCCTTTTTTTCAATTGAATTTCATAACAGGACAGCACAGTTCAGCCAGCTATTTAATGTAAATATAATGTGCCTTCTACCAGCACCAGACTCCGTAATGAGTAAAAAAGCCCAAACCGGCAAAGATAATCAAGGCAACACCAGCCAGCCAAAGAATAAGAGCCGTCCATGACAGCCACTTCGGTGTCGGTTTCAGGTTAAGTGATCGGCCAAACAGCAGGACAAACAAACTGATAAACGGTATGGCGATGACCAGGATTAATCCCAGGGTAACCCAAACAGCGGTGGATGGTTGATGGAGCAGTTGTTCCAACGGGTAGCAACCCACGAACCAATCGCTCAGGAAGGTCACGCTTCCGGTAGCCATGGCAATAAGGACAAATAACAGCACCATCAACAGAATAAAACCGACCAGCCCGATAATGCCACTGAAAAGCCCGACGATCCCCTTGGCCAGGATGACAAAGAAGCGACCCAAACCGTGCCCGATGCTTCTGGCATTTTGTTCGATGTGGGCGTTGTCCACCAAGTTGCTTACACGACCTCTGGCTTTATCGAACTCTTCCTTGACTTTCTTTTCGATGTTGTCGATGGTCACGTCTTCTCCTTCCATTTCCAGGCGTTGCGAAGCTGTTATGGCCTCAGGAATGACTATCCAGCAAAGGATATACATTAACACACCGGACAGGCCAAAAAAGGTTAGCAAGATAAAACCCAACCGGAAGAACACTTCACTGACGCCGAAGAATTTGGACAATCCGGTGGTCACACCACCCAGAACGGCGCCTTCAGGATCTCTGTACAACTTACGACGACGGTGTTCATAACGGGTATAGCCCTGCTCTTCGTTCCTGGGTGAACCGGTATCACCGGACGTGGTGTCGGATGCATTGTCAGTCGTGGTGTCGTATTGCTCGGGACGTCCAAGAATATCAATCACCTTCTTGACGTCTGCCATGGTCACCACCTGGCGACGACCCTGCATCCATTCGTTGAACAGTTCCCCCATGCGGTGTTCAATGTCGTTGAGCACTTCTTCGGCCGAAGCTTCATCGCCCAGGTGGTGCTTTACCTCGTTCAAATACGCTGTCAATGAAGCATAAGCGTCCTCGTCTATATGAAAGACCGTTCCGCCCAAATTGACACTCAAGGTTTTTTTCATGTTATGTTGGTTTAATCGTTTTTATCGTGAATCAGTCGTTCAGGTGATTGATGGCACCTGACAGTTCTTTCCAAGCGGCTTCCAATTCCTGCAGATTGGCAGCCCCTTCTTCAGTAAGGGAGAAATACTTGCGGGGAGGACCCTGGGTTGATTCAACCCATTAGTAGGACAACAACCCGTCGTTTTTCAAACGGGTCAACAAGGGATACAAAGTCCCTTCCACCACGATAAGGTGGGCGCTCTTCAGGCCTTCAATGATGTCGGAGGTGTACGAGGGTCGTTTTCGGACGATCAACAACGTGCAGTACTCCAAAAAGCCCTTGCGCATCTGTGATTTGATGTTTTCGATATCCATGCCGTATTATTTTGCGACAAAGATAGGTAAATTATAGTTCCTTGCAATACATAGTAGTAATTTTTTACAAGGTACTATACATTTTCTTGGGGGGGGCATCGACGCCCCCATCATGAATCCGTTAGTGCTGAATGCTGAATTTATAACTTACACCGTCACAATGAAGGACATAAAGGCCATGGGATAAGCCGTTCACGGACTGCAAGTGGCCTGTTGTGGTGTAATGACCGACGCATTGGCCGGTAAGGGTATAGACGGCAACCGTGGCCCCACTGCTTGGTGCCTGGAAATAGAGGGTGCTTGAGGCCGTGTAAAGGCTCAAATGGGCGGTACTCTCAGGTCGATGCACGGCCGAAAGCAGGGTGACTGGCATTTCAGCCGAAGGAGGGCTCAGAAAACCATCGTTTCTGGATTGGAGGG
Source organism: Bacteroidales bacterium (assembly GCA_003506275.1). Classification (GTDB taxonomy): domain Bacteria; phylum Bacteroidota; class Bacteroidia; order Bacteroidales; family UBA1402; genus UBA8389. The sequence goes on from DOBD01000094.1 coordinate 2,447, forward strand.
TATAGGCGTACGTTTGTCCCTGGGTCAAGCCAGTCACCTCCCATTCGGTTTCCGGCAGGGTGTCCAGCACCTGGACCAGGCTCAAAGTGGCTCCATTGAGGGCGTACACGTTCAAGCGATAGCTTTCGGCGTAGGGGAAAGGTTGCCAGTTGGCCATAAAACCCGTGGAACTCAAGTTGGAAGCGGGCATGATTTGCGGAGGCAACAGGCTGTCCACGGGTATGGCTTTGGCGCTCATATTGACCTTGACACTGCCTTGAATGCCGCCATCGTAGATCAACAGGGAGGCCGTGTGCTCACCGGCTGTAGCGGGGTTGTACGACACGCTCAATTGATACCCGTTGTTGCCTTGGACTGCCGTCACGACATCGGCGGCTGTCGCAAACTGGGTATAATCGGCGGCGTATTCGATGAAGACAGACAAGGGAGCGTTAAGGGAAACCCCTTTCACATAAAGGGTGCGTTGACGGGTGTTGCCCACGATGGTGGGAGCAAAACTGAGTTCGGTATCGTTGGTTGGGGTTGACAGGACGGGACTACTGGCCACATCGAGGGCGAACGGCTGGCCGGCCTGGTTACCCCACAAATACTCAGCCAGTTCGGGGTAATCGATGAAGGGATTGCGGTTGTTCTGAATTTTGAACACCGCCTCATTCCGGTCTGTTTCTTTGGTGCTGACCGGATCCTGCCGGTGCCAGGCCATCAATAATTGGACGGCCCAGGGTTTGAGCGTGGGGTAACTATTCTGCTCTACCATGTACGTATACCGCCAATTCAGGTTTTGATAGCAGGTTACCATGTAGAAATACGTCCGGGCAAAATCGCCTTTGTAGGCATCGTCCGGTTCAAACACCCTGGCATCGGTGGAATAACCGGGAAAAGTGTTGTAACCCACACGGGACACCCCGTTGTCAAAGGTGGTGTTGCCCACTACCCCCAACGGGTAATTGCTTTTGGCCATGTTGGCATCGGCGTCGGAAGGATAGAGGTGGTTGATGTCGGTATACGCTGCATTCACGTCCCCACCCCACCAACTTTTTGGAAAGGCGTGTTCCCGGTTCATACCCCAGCTGCTGGTACGGACCACGCTGGAATACATATCCCAGATGCTTCCGTCGTTCCTGACGTCGGTGGTTTTAAAAAAGGTCCACAGGCTGCTGTAATCGTGAACGGTGTGGTTGAGCAGCACGTTGGAAAGGGTGGTCTTGAGGGCCTCGCCCTTTTTACCGTTGATGGCGTCGTAATACCCGTTGGGGTTGGCCGCATAGAGGTCAACAGACAACCAGGTGAAACAACCCAGGCAACAAAGGAGCAGAAAGCGGATCATGATGGGCATAAAAAAGCCATCCGTTTAGCGAACTAAACGGATGGCTGTGAATCAGTGATTAAAGGACTATCTTGGTTGTGGTTTTGCCAACACGTACCAGGTACAACTGGCTGGGCGTCAGCGAGAGGGTGTTGTTCCCTTCGTGGGCGACAACGGTGGTCACCTTACGGCCGAGCAGGTTGTACACCTCCTGGGTATTGGCGCTTTGGCCACCACGCTGCGTAGGTGCGCCAAAAGAAGTGATAGAAAGGCTGTGACGGCTGTTGAACACTTTTTCCAAAGCGGCCAGGTAACCAAGGCTGTTGTAGAATGTCCCTTCGATGTAGCCCTCGTCGGCCCAACGATACCCTAGCGCGCCGGTAAAAGCCCAGCCTGAAGGCAGCAAGCCTGTGGAATAGGTATAGGTGGCCCTGGTCTTGTAATTGCGGTTGGTGTAGGCCAGGGAAACGCGGCTGCCCGGCGTATACTGGCTGGCCCTCATGATGATGTTGGAGGCACCGCCTACATTGCCAAAACCATAATCAATGGCGGATACCGCGGACACATCTTCACTGTTGCGGACGGCATCGTTGAGCCCACCCAGCATGGAATAGGAGAATACCCCTCTTTCCAGATCGTTGAGCGTGATGCCATTGAGCGACATCTGCGTGTAATTGTTCTGATACCCCCTGATGCGGAAACGCATGGCGCTGAAAGCAAACCCGGCGTTGGCGGCAAACACATCGTTGGCCGAAGCCAATGCGGCCGAAACGTACTGGGCATCATCATGCTCGTCATCGAACATGGATTCGTTGAAGAGGAAGACAGGCGCTCCCGTAACGGCGGGTATGGCTGTGGTATCTTCCTGGCCATGAGCGCCTACTGTGGCCATCAGGCCTGCAAGGACACAAAGACAACCTCGTTTGATGGGATTCATCGGCGTTGTGCGTATTGGTTAAATGGGGCGTAAAAGTACAAAGATTTCGAATAAAAATACGACCTTTACATCGTAAATAAAAACGCCCCCGGCATGAAAGTTAAAGCATTTTTCATTATAGTGTGTTTATCGCTGTTAACCAACGGGTTGGTTATGGCCCAAACACAAACAGATAAACAGGTGGCGGTCTACAGCCTCGGGTTTTACAACCTGGAGAACTTGTTTGACACCATTCCTTCGCCAGGCGTCAACGACGTCGAGTTCACCCCCGACGGCGTCAAAGCCTGGAACGGACAGAAATACTGGAAAAAAATCGGTAACATGAGTTACGCGATCAGCAAGTTGGCCAGGGAATTCTGTCCGGAGGGGCCAGCCATCCTCGGCGTTTGCGAAATTGAAAACCGTACTGTCCTGGAAGATTTGGCTAAAGCACCACTGTTGCGCCAAGCCAACTATCAGATTGTCCATTATGATTCGCCTGAGCTTAGGGGGGTGGATGTTGCCTTGCTGTATAATCCGAAACTGTTCACGCTGACATCCAGCCGTCCTTACCGGTTTACCTTACCCAACCGTCCCGATTGGAAAAGCAGGGACCAGTTGCTGGTTAGTGGTCTGTTGGCCGGTGAACCCATCCATGTGATTGTCTGCCATTGGCCATCCCGTCGAAACGGGGAGAAACAATCCCGTCCGCTGCGGGTGGAAGCGGCCAAATTATCCAAGCACATCATCGACTCCCTTCACAAGGCCGACCCCAACGCCAAAATTGTCCTTATGGGCGACCTGAACGATGATCCCTACAACATTCCCCTCAAGAAAACCCTCAACGCCAAGATGAAACCGGAAGAAGTCAAACCACAAGGGTTGTTCAACCCCATGTGGCGACTTCTCGATAAGGGTATCGGCTCATTGGGTTACCGGGGAGAATGGAACCTCTTCGACCAGATCATCCTCTCCTACGCCTGGCTGGGCAACGACCGGTCAACCTTGAAATACTGGAAACCGGAAGTGTTCAACAAGGACTTCCTGATTCAACAGGAAGGCACCTATAAAGGGTATCCCTGGCGGACGTTCAGTGGCAACCTCTTCATCGAAGGGTACAGTGACCACTTCCCCACCCTGGTCTACGTCGTCAAAGAAGTCCGCTGACTTATTTCAACAACGCAACCACCGGTTCATAGGCTGGTTCCTGAGCAATCTCAGGTACCTGTTCGGTGTACACAACGGTGCCGGACTCGTCCAGTACGACCACGGCTCTGGACAGTAGCCCGGCCAGGGGGCCATCGACCATACGCACACCATAGGCCTCTCCAAAGGTACGGGGTTGCCGCATTTCACTCAACGTAACGACATGGGTCAAACCCTCGGCACCGCAAAAACGGCTGGAGGCAAAGGGGAGGTCGGCGGAAATGCAGAGTACCACCGTATCCTTCAGTTGTTCTACTTCCTTGTTGAAACGGCGGACAGAGGTCGCACAGACTCCAGTGTCAATACTGGGAAAAATGTTGAGAACAACGCGCTTGCCGGCATAATCAGCCAGACTCACGTCGGACAGACCGGCCGTTGTCAACGTGAAATCGGGGGCTTTGCTGCCTTTGACGGGTAAGGAACCACTGGTTTTGACGGGGTTGCCTTTGAATGTAATCGTAGCCATATTGTTTTGTTTTAAATTTAAACAGTTATCACGCACAAATGTTCGGCAAGATACGGTAAATTTGCAGAGACAGCAAGTATTTTGCCTATTTTTTCAAGTTTTTACTTGTTTTATTTTGCCATGACTCACACTAAACACGAAGGCTACCCGGTTACCCCTTACGAGAAACCTGTAAAACGGTATTGCCAAACCCTTGACCTCAAGGACGATCCCGCCCTCATTGACGAATACGTGCGCCGCCACAGCCAAGCCCAGGCCTGGCCGGAAATCAGGGCCGGCATCAGAGAAGTCGGCATTTTGGAAATGGAGCTCTACATCCTGGGCACCCGCCTGTTTATGATTGTGGAAACGCCCCTGGACTTTGAATGGGAGGCCGCCATGAAAAAGCTGGCCACCCTTCCCAGGCAAGCCGAATGGGAAGACTACATGGCGATGTTTCAATTAGCAAAACCAGGAGCCTCTTCGGCAGAAAAATGGCAGTTGATGGATCGGATATTCTACCTATATCCTTGAAGCACGGCTACAGGAACAATAGCACAACCCTGTACGTGAGGAAGGCCATGACCCAGGCCACAGCCACGGTGTACACCACCTCGAACAAAGCCCAGCGCCAGGAGCCCGTCTCGTGCCTGATGGCCGTGATGGTCGCGATACAGGGGAAATACAGTAACACAAAGACCATAAGGGCCAAGGCCACGGCCGGATTGAATACAGGTCGACCATCCGCATACGTGTCGGCCTTCAACCGATCGGGCAAGGTCGTTTCGTCTCCCTCTGCCGTGTACAACACTGATAGCGTGCTGACTACGATTTCTTTGGCAGCCACACCGGAAAACAGGGATACCCCAATTTTCCAATCAAAACCCAAGGGCTTGATAACGGGCTCCACTGCACGCCCCAGGTGCCCAATAAAGGATTGTTCCTGCTGAAGCCTATGGTTTTCCGGTGTAGGATCGGCATCATAGGCTGCGTTTCTGGGGAAATACCCCAACAACCAAATCACGACAGAGGCCAACAAAATGACGGAACCCATTTTCTTAAGGTACTGAAAGCCCTTTTCCCACATATGTCTGAGCACCGAGCGCATCGTTGGCACACGATAAGGCGGCAACTCCATCACAAAGGGCATATCTTCCTTCTTGAAGAAAAAGCGTTTGAACAACCTGGCCAACAGAATGGCCATGATGATACCCATCAAATATAGCCCAAATAGCACCAGGCCTGCGTGATCCGGGAAAAAAGCACCAGCCAGCAACAGGTAGACCGGCAGCCTGGCGCTACACGACATCAAGGGTGTAACCAGGATGGTCAAGAAGCGGCTATTGCGGCTCTCTATGGTTCGGGCTGCCATAATGGCGGGCACGCTACAACCGAAACCCATGATGAGCGGTATGAACGACTTGCCGTGCAAGCCCATTTTGTGCATCAATTTATCCATGATAAAGGCTGCCCTGGCCATATAGCCTGTGTCTTCCATCAAGGAGATAAAAAAGAAAAGGATGAGAATGTTGGGTAAGAAAACGATGACACCTCCCACTCCACCGATGATGCCATCGATCAGCAGATCCTTGAACGGACCCGGTGTCATTTGTTGACTGACCAAAGTGGAAAGAGCTGTCACGCCGGCTTCTATCCAGGCCATCGGGTAAGCACCCACCACAAAGGTCGCTTCAAACATGACAAACATAAACAGGAGAAATACCGGATAACCCAGGTATTTGTTCAACACCAGGGCATCGATTTTTCGGCTACGACGGGGCTTGTCCGTCTTTCGACGCACATAGGTTTCGGCCAAGGCTCCGGCAATATACCCGTATTTAGCATTTGTGATGGCGGCNNGCGGCTTCCGGGTCTTCTTTCAGTTCCTGCCTGATGATGCTCACCGATTTATCTCTGGTAGCAAAAATAAACGCTGCATTAGGTAAAGCCGCAACTATGCGCTCAGCATCAGAATCACCCTCCAGTAGCTTGATGGCCAGGAAGCGGCATGAATAAGTATCTTTGACACCCTCGTTCTCGGCTATGGCTTTACGAACATGCGTAATGCAATGCTCCAACTCATGGCCGTGATTGACATGAATGTGCCTGGTCAATTCACTGAATGGAGTCCGTTCATTCACGTCAGTACCTTCATAAACCATGGTGACCACATGAAACAAGGTATCAAGACCCCATCCCTTTTTCCCTATGGTCGGTACGATGGGTGTTCCCAGTAGTTTGCTCAGTTGGCGTTCATCCAAGCTGTCGCCACGCTTTTGGAATTCATCATACATGTTCAGGGCAATGACCATACGCACATTCATGTCGATGAGTTGTGTGGTTAAAAACAGGTT
>DOBD01000081.1:0-8385 GCA_003506275.1 Bacteroidales bacterium
TGGCCGCCTCCGTCAAACATATGAGCGTCAAACACATTGTGTTGACCTCGGTGGATAGAGATGACTTGCCCGATTTAGGCGTCGGACACTGGGTGAAGGTTATCCGAAGCCTGCGTCAGGAAAATCCAGGCATAACCATGGAGGTGCTTATCCCTGATTTCCAGGGTAAGCCTGAGTTAATCCAGCGCATCATCGATGAACAGCCTGAAGTTGTTTCACACAACCTGGAAACAGTGAAGCGCTTGACGCCTGAGGTTAGGTCGGCAGCCAAGTATGATCGGAGCCTGGAGGTGTTGAATCGGTTGGCCAAGGGAGGAATGCGTACCAAATCCGGCCTGATGCTGGGATTGGGTGAAACGGAAGATGAAATCCTGGAAGCCATGGACGATTTGGTGGCTGTAGGCTGTCGGGTGTTAACCCTGGGCCAATACCTCCAACCCACAAGGCGTCATTTGCCCGTTCGGGCTTACATCCACCCCGATGATTTTAACCGTTACAAGGAAATCGGGCTGGCTAAAGGCTTTGAAATAGTGGAAAGCGGTCCGTTGGTACGCTCCTCGTACAGGGCGGAAAATCATCTTTGAACCCTTGGTGAACAATTCAGGCCGGCGGTGTGTTTTTTATGCGTAAACTGCCTTTCCCATGGCACATGCCTTTACCCTGTTACTGTTTGATGGAATGACCTGGTGGTGGCTCTTGCCATTGCTGGTCTTGTTCGTACTCCTTGTGGAGGGGAAGCAACTGATAAAAGGGTATAGGTGTTTCATAACCCGTATTTTAAGGCGAACGGAGGTCTGGTTGCCCATTGTGGACGATGTCGGCAACGTGGTGGGTAAAGTGCCTCAATGCGTATCACTGGACACCCCGGGTCGTTATCAACACCCGGTTGTACGCGTGTTGGTCTGGCATCAGGACAAGCTCTTTCTGAGACCTCGATCCATCAAGACCTTGTTTGAACAAGGCATGGTTGATCTCCCTTTGGAAAAAGTGCTTGATTACGGCGAAAACACGGAAGAGGTCCTGGCAACGTTATGTGGACGATTGTCCAAGGTGGCTACCCCGCGTTTTCTGCTCAAATACAAACATGAAAACCAGGAAGGTCGTTGGCTGGTGCTCCTGTACGTATTGCCTTTGTCTGACAAAGGTGAACTCGAGGTGTTAGGCCAGGATGGAAAATTCTGGCCCCTTCAACAAATCAAGGCCAACAGTGGTAAGGCTTTTTTTAGTCGTATTCTGGAGGGGGAAATCCAACTGTTCAGTGATTTGCTGTTTGATGCTGACGGGCGTTTCCTGAAACACGTTCAAGTATAAAACAAAAAGAGGCAGGGCAACTTGGGCAGTTCCATGCTTGTTTTGCGCCACTGTGCCACTGTCAAGGTTCTGATGCTGGCCTCAGGTCCTGTCAGATCCAAAGCGACACAGACCCTGGTTTTTGGTGAGAGCGTGGTCAATAGGTCAGCCATCAGCACGTTGTTGCGGTAGGGTGTCTCAATGACCAGGTGGGTCATATCTTCCGTCATCCCCCGTTGTTCCAACCGTTTGATTGTTTTGATTCTGGCTTCTTTGTCTACAGGCAGGTAGCCCTCGAACGCGAACCGTTGGCCGTTGAATCCTGATCCCATCAGGGCCAGCAGGAGGGAAGATGGTCCTACCAGAGGGACAATCGTGCAGCCTTTGGCTTGTGCCAACGCTACAACATCAGCCCCTGGATCGGCCACAGCCGGACAACCCGCTTCTGATAGCAATCCCATGTCGTGACCGGCCAACAAAGGCTCCAGGTAAGTGCTGACCTCGGCCGGGGAGGTGTGCTTGTTCAGCGGTTGGAAGGAACAGGTGTCAATGTCGAACGAGGGATCATTTTTTTTCAGAAAGCGTCTGGCTGTACGCACATCTTCCACAATAAAATGGCGGATGGGCATCAGGCAGGTCTTGTTGTAAGGGGGCAACACCGTTTCCAACGGTCCTTCAGCAAGGGGAACGGGGAAGAGGTAGAGTTTGCCAGGCATGAGGAGGTGATTTACCCGCAAAGGTACAATTTATTATCTTTGTCACGCCAACCAACCTCATCGAATGAACCTACCTCCTGTCTTTGCGTCCAACATGAAATCATTGCTTCAAGAGGAAGCGGCGACTTTTTTTTCTGCCCTCGATGAACAACCACCGGTTAGCGTCAGGTACAATCCGGCCAAAATTACGCCTGGAAGTAACCATCCTTGGGAAGCAGCCTGGGAAGGCTCCGTGCCCTGGTCCGAAAAGGCCTGTTATTTGAACCACCGGCCGGCGTTTACGTTTGATCCCTGCCTGCACGCTGGTTGTTATTACGTGCAGGAGGCTTCGTCGATGTTTGTGGAGCAAGCACTGAAACAGGCATTGCGTGGATTGACTCCATCGGCGGATCCATACCTGATGCTTGATTTATGTGCGGCGCCAGGGGGTAAGTCGACCCTGGCTTTATCCCTGTTGCCGGAAAACAGTTTGCTGGTTGCCAACGAGGTNNGGTGGGCAGCCGTGCCCGCATCTTGCAGGAAAACCTGACCAAATGGGGTAGCCCCAATGTGATGATTACCCGGAATGAGGCGGTTGATGTTGGTCGCCTGGGGCCTGTCTTTGATGTGATGCTGGTGGATGCTCCTTGCTCCGGTGAGGGCCTGTTTCGCAAGGACGAAGCGGCTGTGGGTGAATGGTCACCAGAGGCTGTGAGGCAATGTGCTTTGCGGCAAGCATCCATCCTCGAAGATAGCTTGCCTGCTCTAAAACCTGGAGGGTACTTGATTTACAGTACCTGTACCTATAATACCGAGGAGGACGAGGCCATCGTCAAACGGCTTGTCGATGTTGAAGGCCTTGAGCCTGTACCATTAACGGTTGATGAGGCCTGGAAGGTGACCGGCTCCTTGCTCAAGGGGGATGATCAATTGCCGGTGTACCGGTTTTTACCCCATAAAACCAAGGGTGAAGGGTTCTTTTGCTGCCTGCTCCGTAAACCCTTGTCCGAGGGCGAAAACAATCAATCGCCGATGGGTGTCCAGCGTGAGACTGGAAAAAACACCAGACAGTCCAAACGCTCCCGTCAAACCGTCAAGTCTCCGTTTGTCATAACTAAAGCAATCAAAGAGAGACTGATACAGCCAGAGGCCTACCATTGGTCGGTAACAGAGCAGGGGTTGATCAGGGCTGTGCCTGTCAACCTGCTGTCCGTTGCGACGTACCTGGAAGCTTCGTTGAATGTGCTACAGGTGGGTATAACCGTGGGGGAGATCAAGGGGGACCAGGCTTTGCCACACCCTGTCCTGGCTTTGTCGACGGGGCTCAATAGAGCGGCCTTCCCTGTCTGTGAATTGTCACTCAAGCAAGCAGTAGATTTCCTACGCCGTGAAGCACTGGNNCGCTCAAGCAAGCCGTGGATTACCTGCGCCGTGAAGCACTGGTCTTACCGGAAGATTGTCCTAGGGGATGGGTGTTGTTGACGTACCAGGATCAAACTCTCGGATGGGCCAAGAATCTGGGTTCCAGGGCCAATAACGGTTGGCCGGTGGAATGGCGCATCCGCTCGGCCAATCCGTTTGCCTGAGTATTCAATTAACAGGTTGTCATTCAGTAACCATGCGCATGGTCATCGTGATGTTGTTTTTGGGTCTGTCGGCTGCACCGGTTTGGCACTGTTGGATTTTATCCACCACGTCCAATCCTTCGATCACTTCGCCAAAAACCGTGTATTCTCCATCCAGGAAGGGTGTACCACCCGTCGTAGCGTAAACGGCTTTTTGTTCTGCGGTGAATTTACCCTTATCAGGGTTTAACATGAATTCAGCTTCGGTCTTGGCAATCAGTTCCTTTTCGAGGGCATCCAGTCCCGCTGTATTGTTGCTGGCCTGCATGGCTTGTATGCTGTCTTTCAGTTGAAAAGCCATGTCGTTGAAAAAGGTACGCATGGCTTGTTGCACTTTTTGAGACTCCATGCTCTTGAGTTCGTTTTCGCTGTATGTCTTACCCCATACGATGTAAAACTGGGAACCGGAGGACTCTTTCATGGGATTGACCTGGTCACCGGTTCTGGCGGCCGAGAGGGCACCCCGTTTGTGGAACAGCTGGGGGTAGACGATTTCAGCCGGTATCTGATAACCGGGGCCACCGGAGCCCAGCTGGGCATTATCCGCAGCATTCTTTGATTCTGGGTCGCCCCCCTGTATCATGAAGTCTTTGATGACACGGTGAAAAAGCAGGCTATCGTAGAAGTGGGATTCCACCAGCTTGATGAAGTTATCACGGTGTTGGGGTGTTTCGTCATAGAGACGAATCTTGATGTTGCCGTTCGGCGTCTCGATCAAGACGAGGCTTTTGGTTTCTGTTGCTTCCATTGTGTGTGAGAATAGGAAAAAAAGGGCACCGAAAAAGGTGACTCGTTTGATGAATTCGGCTCGCTTCATACGGTGTTTTTTTAGTTGAGCTGCAAAGATACATGTTTCTTTTTTAAATATTATAGTGTACTTTTGCTTCCCAATTCGGTTAACTGTACTAATACTCGATCATTATGAAGCCTACTCTCTTTGTACTTGCTGCCGGTATGGGCAGTCGTTACGGTGGTTTGAAACAACTGGACGGACTGGGCCCCGGCGGTGCCACCATCATGGACTATTCCATCTACGATGCTGTCCGAGCCGGTTTCGGTAAGGTTGTCTTTGTTATCCGTCATTCGTTTGAAGCGGATTTTACGGCCAAGGTGGTTGAAAAGTACAAAGGTCATATACCGGTGGAAATCGTGTTTCAAGAACTTGATTACCTACCTGAAGGGTATACCTGTCCCTCAGACCGGGTCAAGCCCTGGGGGACGAACCACGCTGTGTTGATGGGTAAGGATGCCATCAAGGAGCCTTTTGCCGTTATCAACGCCGACGACTTTTACGGCAGGGAAAGTTTCAAGATCCTGGCTGATTGGTTGTCCACCAAGGTCGATTCCAACAATGCTTACTGTATGGTAGGCTACAGGGTAGGAAATACCTTGTCTGAAAGTGGTGCCGTGGCCCGCGGTATTTGTGAAACCGACGCCAACGCCTACCTGACTACCGTCGTGGAACGCACCCATATCATCCGTGACACGGATGGCAAGATTAAGTACAAGGATGAAAACGACACCCTCTGCGAAGTGGGAGAGAACACGCCGGTGTCCATGAATATGTGGGGTTTCACTCCTGATTATTTCGTTCACTCCGAAAAAGCGTTCAAGACCTTCTTGGACGAACAAGTCGGACAACTCAAGTCGGAATTTTTCATTCCCCTCGTGGTGAACAATCTGATTGTGGCCGGTCAGGCCACCTGCACTGTCCTGGATACCCCTTCAAAGTGGTTTGGTGTGACCTACGCTGAAGACAGACCGATGGTCGTGGCCAAATTGGAGGCGCTGGTTGACGCTGGTGTCTATCCTGCACAACTCTGGTAAACCATAATCATGCTGTACACCAGGCTTAAGGAGACCTTTCTGACCGTTTTTGGCAAAGGTGGCGAACTTTATGCTACCCCTGGGAGCCTGGTGGTATTGGGTGAACAAGCGGATGTACTGGGAGGCTTCGCTTTGGCTGCAGCCGTTGATCGTATTACAGCTGTTATGGTGCGTGAAAACGGTACCGACAAAGCACGGATCTTTTATATGGATTCCAATGAGTTGGATGAAGTATCTCCCTCGTTGCCACCGACTAAAGCCTGGACAAAAAGTTTGCACGGGGTGATGACCCTGCTTCGGAACCATGGTCTGCCTATAAAGGGCTTTGATGCCGTAGTGGGAGGTCTACTTCCCAATCAGGCCTGTTTTTCCGGTTATTCGTCGCTGACAACCCTGGGTTGCCTGGTCTTGAATGACATCAATCAGTTGGGCTTGAGTCGATTTGACATGGTTAAGCTCGCTCAGGAGGCCGATGCCATGACCTCAGGAAGGCCCGTTAGCGTGATTCACTCGTTTGTCGCCTTGTTTGGGCAAGCGGATAAATTGATTCGGGTTAACAGCCATACCCTTGAATACGAATACCTTTCCTTGCCTTCACCTGAGGTGGCGTTGTTGCTGCTCGATGCCTCTCGTCAAACAGGTTCGCTACTCACCGATAAGTCAGGTGTTGCTGCGTTGGGTGGTCAAGCGATAGCCACGTTGCAGACGATCTTTCCAAGCCTGAGCAGATTGTCCGACTTAACAACGGAGATGTTGGATGGTGTCGGTAAGCACCTTTCTTCCGATCTCATGGCTGCCTGTCGCTATGCTTTGATTGAAAACACAGCGACCCAAAAAGCCTATGAGGCCTTATTGAAGAGCGATAAGGACGGCTTTGGCAGCGCGCTGAACGATGTACAAAAGGCTTTGTTCGATCATCAGGCTGAACCGGTGGAAGAGGTGACCTTTTTGCTGGCTGCTGCCAGACAATACCAATTGTTGGGGGCCAGAGCCGTAGGCTTTGGTAGGGCAGGGTGCACCTTGAATGTGCTTGATGAAGCGGCAATTCCTGCTTTCACTGAACTGGCCGCCGTCAATTACCGCGCGGAATACAACAGGGATCTCAGAATACGCCCCTTGAAGTTGGTCAACGGAGCATCCCGGATTTCTTTTTAACATGTTCGTCGATATTGTATATCGTACAGGATAACCACGCTTGTACTTAGCTGTTTTTCGGCTACTTAGCCTTAGGGTTATTGTATTTTGGGTGATTTATAACACATTGAATGTCAGTGTAATAACAAAACAAATCCTGAAAAATGTTTTGTTTATTAGCAGGGATTATCCATCTTTGTGTCCAGATAGTCAACTATGCCGGAAAACACCCTTTATCCCCACGTTTCTGTTGATTGCGTCGTCCTAGGCTTTGACGGCTTTCATTTTAATGTACTCCTGTTGAAACGGACGGGGGTGGAAGGGGAACAACCGTTCAACGATCTGAAGCTGCCCGGTGGTTTGATTTTTGCCAACGAGGATCTGGATGCTGCGGCTCACCGCATAGTCGGCGAGCACATCAATACCAATGCCTTGTTCCTGAGGCAATTCCAGAGCTTTGGATCGCCATCTAGGACCAGCCACCCCAGGGATGTGCATTGGTTGGAAAAAGCGGTACAATTGAAGATCGGGCGTATTGTCACCGTTGGCTACTTGGCGCTGATCCGCATCAGTTCGACGTTACGCTTTCATTCCAAGACCGTACAGGCGATGTGGGTGCCCCTCAAGCAAGTGAGCAAACTGGCCTTCGACCATAATCAGATTCTTGATGAGGCTGTAAGGGAGGTCAGGGAAATTGTTGTGAGGGATCCATCCATCGTGTTCAACTTGTTGCCTAAGCGGTTTACCGCCTCTCAAATGCGTTTGGTCTACGAAGAATTGTTCGGCCAACCCCTGGATGTGCGAAATTTTCATAAGAAAATGAGTCGGATGGCGTATGTGGTTCCCTTGGATGAGTTTGAGGAACNNCCGGGCTGCCCGTTATTACCGCTTTGATCGAAAATTATATTTGAAGGTGCACGGAGGGTTTCACCCCAACCGTTCATCGTTATACGGACAATAAAACAGTGTACGATGTATTTATTAGGTTATGACATTGGAAGTTCATCCGTCAAGGCTGCTTTGGTGGATGTGGATAGTGGGGAACGGGTGGCTTCCGCCTTTTACCCCAAAACAGAGATGCCTATCCAATCGGTCAAACCGGGGTGGGCTGAGCAAGACCCCGTAGGCTGGTGGAGCAACTTGCAGCTTGCTACGGCCGACGTACTCAAACAAGCCTCCATCGACGGGAGTCAGGTGGCTGCCATCGGTATCTCTTATCAAATGCACGGGTTGGTATTGGTCGACAAGGATAACCAGGTCTTGAGGCCCTCCATCATTTGGTGCGACTCCAGGGCGGTGCCTTATGGCGCCAAAGCGTTTGAGGAATTGGGGGAAAAATGGTGTCTGTCTCACCTGCTCAATTCACCGGGAAATTTTACGGCGTNNGCGGCCAAACTGGCCTGGGTCAAAGACCAGGAGCCGGCGCTGTATGAAAGAGTGCATAAGCTGATGTTGCCCGGCGATTACATCGCGCTGTTGATGACAGGAGAGTGCACCACGACGGTTTCCGGTTTGTCCGAAGGCATGTTTTGGGATTTCAAGGAAGGCCGCGTGTCCGACACCTTGATGCGCTATTTTGGTTTTGATGCTTCCTTTATCCCCGAAATAAAACCGACCTTCTCCGTGCAAGGCCAACTGACAGCTACAGCGGCAGCCAGCCTGGGTTTGAAGGCTGGTACGCCAGTCAGTTACAGAGCAGGCGATCAACCGAACAATGCCTTGTCACTCAATGTGCTCAATCCGGGTGAAGTGGCCTCGACAGCCGGCACGTCAGGTGTTGTGTACGGGGTGAACGGTAGTCCAGAATACGATCC
>DOBD01000081.1:8404-9908 GCA_003506275.1 Bacteroidales bacterium
AATCCAGGTGAGGCGTTGCTGGAACGCATAGGCGTGTTGCTGTGTATCAATGGTACCGGCATCCTGAATTCCTGGATGAAACGCACGGTGGCGCCAACCCTGAGTTATGAGGCGATGAATGAGCTGGCCGCCACTTCCCGTATTGGAGCCAAAGGCCTTTCCATCTTGCCGTTCGGCAACGGAGCTGAGCGGTTGCTGGCCAACGAAAACAGGGGCTGCTCCATCCATGGGTTGCAGTTCAACCTGCACGGTCAGGCCGATCTACTTCGGGCCGCACAGGAAGGCATTGTCTTCAGTTTTGCCTATGGCATGGAGGTGATGAACAATATGGGCATCCAAACGAATCTGATCAGAGCCGGTTTGGCCAATATGTTCCTCAGCCCCCTGTTCAGAGAGACACTGGCCAATACCACGGGTGCCACCATCGAATTGTTGGATACCGACGGTGCTGTCGGAGCGGCCAAGGGTGCCGGCATAGGGGCGGGCTTGTACGCCTCACCGACTGAAGCCTTTACCAGCTTGCGCAAACTGAACGTAGTTGAGCCCAAGGACGCTGAAAGACAGGCAACAAACGAGGCGTACGAGCAATGGAAGTCACACCTCAACTAAGTAGTTAGAAATAGTCATTATCATGATCATACATCAATTAACCAGTAATAATTAACAACATGTCAGCAAAAACCTATTTTCCCGGCATTAGCCAGATTCCTTTCGAAGGGAAAGCAAGCAAGAATCCCCTGGCTTTCCGTTACTATGAACCCAACCGCGTCGTTTATGGCAAACCCATGAAAGACTGGTTTAATTTTGCCATGGCTTGGTGGCATACCCTTTGTGCCGATGGTAACGATCCCTTTGGCGGACCGACCATTCATCAATCCTGGAAAGGTGCCAGCGACCCCATCGAAGCCGGCAAGGCTAAAATGGATGCAGGTTTCGAATTCATGCAAAAGATGGGCATCGAATACTATTGCTTCCACGACATCGACCTGGTTTCCGAAGGTGATTCCATCGAAACCTACGAGGCCAACCTCAAAGCCTTGGTAGCCTATGCCAAGCAAAAACAAGCCGAAACCGGCATCAAATTATTGTGGGGTACGGCCAACGTATTCAGCCACGAACGTTACATGAACGGTGCCAGCACCAATCCTGATTTTGATACCGCAGCCCGTGCCATGGTTCAGATCAAGAACGCCATCGATGCTACCATCGAATTAGGTGGTCGTGGTTATGTGTTCTGGGGTGGTCGTGAAGGCTACATGAGCCTGTTGAACACCGATATGAAGCGTGAAAAGCAACACCTGGCCACCATGCTCACAATGGCTCGTGACTACGCCCGCTCCAAAGGTTTCAAAGGTGTCTTCCTGATTGAGCCCAAACCCATGGAACCCACTAAGCACCAGTACGACGTCGATGCTGAAACCGTCATTGGTTTCCTGCGTGCCAACGGCTTGGACAAAGATTTCAAGGTCAACGTGGAAGTCAACCACGCCACCCTGGCCGGCCA
>DOBD01000081.1:9948-10172 GCA_003506275.1 Bacteroidales bacterium
TGGGATACCGACCAGTTCCCCATCGACTTGTTTGAATTGGTTCAGGCCATGATGGTCATCTTGAAAAGCGGAGGTTTACAGGGAGGTGGCACCAATTTTGACGCCAAAATCCGCCGTAATTCCACCGACCCCGAAGATCTGTTCATCGCCCACATTGCTGCCATGGATGCCATGGCCAGAGCCTTGCTCGTCGCCGCCGATGTGCTGGAGAATTCTCCAGCACA
>DOBD01000218.1 GCA_003506275.1 Bacteroidales bacterium
TGATGTAGCAGCGTTCACCTGACGCAAGACGGATAAGGTTGGACGGTACGGTGTCAATACCAAAAAGACTGGCCAGTTTCATGGACAAGTGTTCGTTTTCCGGCATTTCCGGGTATTGTTCCTGTAGCGGTTTCAGTATATAGTGCCCTTCAAGCGCATCCACGATGGTCAATCGACCCAGATTGCCGTCTTCCAGGCTGTTTTTTAGCCATCCCAGTGATAACTTTGGTTGGATACCAGGTACGGAAATCGCCAACTTGGCCGCATCTTTTGCCAACCTTTCCATATCGGTTAATCGATAAGGTAATGCTGGCGCATGAGTAGTCCCATAAAAAGCCTTGATGCATTTGGTATGGTAGTCTCCTCTCTGCTTTTCGTCCAGTTCCTTATAGCAATACAAGCACTTTCGCATGGATTAGAGGATTAAAGGGTGAACACTGACAGCACCGATCGCGTTTTGGCAGCAAGCCAGTAACAAACCCATACGGTCATTCTTATTAATGCGCCAACTTTCTGCAGCGATATCCAGCAACCAGCCTTCGGGTATGAGCCCGTCGAAGAAGGGGAACAGGCGATTGCTACGGTAGGGGTCCAGGGTGACTGGCATCTGAAAGGTGATGAATTGTTGAGGATGCGCACGCACATAGGCTTCGTCGTACACAAAATGGAACATGCCACTGTCCTCCTCCGTGAGGATGCCGGCCCGCTCGTTGTTATACTGAACGATTCCTTGTCGCATGGGTGATGTTGATGGGGCCAAGTTCATGGCCAAACATTAATAACACGTGATTGACCTTCTGCAAGCTGAGGTTCTCCTTCCCTTGCTCAATTTTTCGTATCACGGTGAGGGCAACGCCGGCTTTTTCGGCAAAAGCTGCTTGGGTGAGATGAAGTTGCTTTCGTCTGGTTTTGACGAATTCGGATAAGGCACTCATAGTATANNCCGGCTTTTTCGGCAAATGCTGCTTGGGTGAGATGAAGTTGTTTTCGTCTGGTTTTAACGAATGCTGATAAGGTTCTCATAATATATGCTTTTGCATACAAAGATAGGATAAATATTAATTATATACGAAAATACATATAAAAATCGCGATTATCAGCAAATTATATGATTATAGATATAGTATATATTGGTTAAGTGGCATACAATGACGGTTGCCTTTTCTCGGTTACGTTAAATCCATATTTATATGGATTTTTTTTCAAACGTGACACCCTAGTTTTGTGGCATTAAACCAAAAACCGCACGCCATGAAATGTAAAACCCTATTATTCAGCAGTATGATTGTTTCGGCCTTGCTGCTTGCCGGATCAACTCAGGGACAAGTTACCACAAAGATCCCCAAAAACTTTGCCCTAAACCGCATCGTTTCGACCGAGGTCAACGCCGCTGGCCAATTGGAGGTCATTCTTGCAACCGAAACAAAAAAGAAAGGCGTGTCCCTGTATCAATTCACCTTTGATCAGGCGTTGAACAAAGTGGCCGAAGCAGACATCCCTTTCGACCGAGACAAGATTAAAACCAAACGACTCCTTTCCAACGAAGAAGGAGCCACCCGTTTTGTCCGGGTCGTACCCAGTATATTGGCCGACATGACCCTGCAGAAAGGGTATGTGCAACGAACGTATCGCGGTTATAAAGTCATCGCTGAACAATTCAAATCGGAGGAATCATTCAAGGTACGCACCGACAACGACCATAAGATTTACCCCCTGTTTGAGATGCACGACAGTGAGGTGTCCTTTTCGCCCCATGATTTCGGCTACGCACCCGAAGGCTTCAACGCCAGCGGAGACCTGATTGCCTTGGGCGCTGTGCAAGGTAAGTTGTTAACCAAAGGCAGAGAGGGCGTTGGCTCAGCCGATGCTCCTATTGATTATTGCGTCATCAAGGCCAGTGCCAAAACCCTGGCGGTGGAAAAAAAGACACTTATACCGTTTGAGTTTGTCCAGAAAACCGAGTACTATCGGGAATTGCCGGGTAAGAAGATGCTCGTAGTGACCTGTGATTTTCCCATGGCGTACAAAGGCTCGGAAGCCTTTTATAACCCGACCTCCAACCAACGAACGGTGCTTCTGATCAATAAGAACGCCGACGTGGAATACCGTCAAACCTTCAAAGGCCTGCCAGGCATGGAGGTGCTGGCTGCCGATGTTACACCGCAAGGACAGGTGTTCATCGTAGCCAGACAAGGTAAGAAAAAAGACCAGCAACTGATCTTGATTCACCTTAAGGGCTCCGAATTGGTCTACCTGAAAACCCTGAATCCCGCTGAACTGACGACCGCCGTCCTCCCGGCCAACGTGAAGAAGGCCCCCCTGTTCAAGGATGAACTGGCTTCCATGATGCCAAAATCACGGCAATACGAGGGGCTGGTCGTTTTAGACAATCAGCATGTGCTGTTCCTGTTTCAGGGAGGCAACAAATCGGCCGGCTATCTTTACTACCTTGAGTTTGACGAATCCGGCAGCTTTGTACGCCAATTTGCACACACCGTGTTGGAAAAGATGACGTACGCCGGCGACAAAAACGCCTGGAAACCCATCAAAGTCAGTGTCAGGCAACACGCCAACAAGGTCTATGCGTTCATTACTGAAGCCACCAAGGAGGGAGAGTACCTCAGCCATTGCCGGATCGATTGCCAGGCCGGTACGGTGGGTGCCCTGCAAGCGCTTGGCAGACCGACCAAACAAGACAAAAACAGCTACTACATCGACAAGGAATTCTCGCTGGTCGATATGCCCGGCAAAGGCGTTTACCTCATTGGACGTTCCAAGAAAGAAACCGATTTGTGGATTCAAACACTGATGTTTGACTGACAACTCACCCGTTGTGTCCATCCACCTTTTGAAGCTCAAAACTTTCTATAACGGTGATAACCAAAACCCCTTATATCATGAAATCCCAACCATCAACAACAGGGAAATACCTCAGTGCAGGTATCCCAAAACACCTTGTGCACCTTTTTGTATGGACCCTTCTTAGCTGCATGAGCGCCACGCTATTACAAGCGCAAACAGCCGCCAAGTACTTTGAAAACAAAGACTACCCCCTGGCCGTTGAAGCCTATAAAAAAGAAGTACTGACCAATCCGGAGGGCTACTACAACCTGGCCAAAGCCTACTTCGCCGTTCATAAGTTTGAGGAAGCCAAAGCAGCCATGCAGGCCTACCTGGAAAAAGCCCCCAAAGCTGACAAAACGTATGCGGCGTGGTTTATTGAAATGATGGACAGAAGCGAGCACCCTGTGCCCGTCAAACCGCTTCCGGGTACCGTGAACACGGATGGTAGCGAGTCTGTACCCCGTATTTCAGCCGATGGACGGTTGATGTATTTTACGGCGTACGACAGACCTGGCGGTCATGGCGGGGNNGGAAGATATCTGGATAGCTGAAAAACAAGCCGATGGGAGTTGGGGTAACGCCAAACCCTTCAGCGACCTCTGTTCGGACACCCATGAGACCCTGTACAGTATGAGCAGTGATGCCAACCTCTGCATTCTGTTTGGCAATTACGAGGGCACCTTTGGTAACGGCGACTTGTTCTACTCCGTGAAAACGGTGGGCGGCTGGTCGTACCCCTGCAACCTGGGCGGAACCATCAATACCGCCAACTACAAAGAAGCACAGGCCACCATCAGCCCCGACGGCAGGGTGATCATCTATATGACGTCCAATAAACTGCCCGGCCATGCCGGTGAGTACGACCTGTACATGTCCCGGTTGACCGACAACGGTTGGACCAAGCNNACGGTTGGACCAAGCCCCAAAACCTGGGCCTGACCATCAATACCGCCAAAAACGAAGTGAGGCCAGCCTTTGCCGGTGACGGAAAAACCCTGTATTTCTCTTCCAATGGTCATCCCAGTTTAGGTGGCTACGATATTTATATGACCAGACGACTGGACGATAGTTACACCAACTGGACAACGCCCGTCAACCTGGGCCGCTACATCAACACCCTTCAGGACGACGAGGATGTGACCGTCAACACGGAAGGTACCATGGGCTACACCGTGAAATACGATGAAGTAGGTGCTCCTGGCAAGTACGACATCTTCCAGTTTGTCATGCCCGACGTGGCCAGACCCGAACAAAACCTGACCGTGTACGGCAAGGTGCTCAACGAGAAAGACACAGCCGCAGCTGTCAATGTACGATTTACCAGCCTGACGACCAATAAGCTGGTCAAGTCGGTGCCCTCTGATTCATTGACCGGCCTGTATAAAACCTACCTGCCCTTCGACAAATACTTGATGGAAATCAATATGAAAGGCTTTTTATACCACGCCGAGGAGCTGGATTTGTCGAATCCCGAAGATTTCATACCCAAAAAGACCATTAAAGCGCTATTGAAAGATGTGGCCGCTGAGGATGACATGCTCAAGCAAGTAATGGCTCTGAACAAAAGACTGTCAGGCAACGCCTACTCATTGGATAGTTTGTTGAATGGCGGCAGCTACGACCTCAAACAAGTCTTTGAACGCTACGACGCATTGTTGGAAGGAGAACAGGCCATGTTGGATAACTACCGACAGCTGATGGAAACCAGTCGCTATTATTGGCTGGCACAAGGACGCCGTTACGTGGATCTGGAAAAGAACCTGAAGGTACAACGGGCCACAGCCGGTGCCACCTTCAAGCTGGATAATATCTTCTTCGATCTGGGAAAGGCCACGCTCAATGCTGCCTCCATGCCTGCCTTGGACAACCTGTTTGATATCCTCCAAAAGAACGACATCAACATTGAACTGGGTGGACACACCGACAGCATCGGTTCGGATGAGGCCAATCAACAGTTATCACAAGAAAGGGTCAATACGGTCAGGAACCACCTCATTCAGAAAGGAATCGATGAATCACGCATCGTGGCCATGGGATACGGTGAGACCAAACCAGTGGCCGATAATGCCACGGACGAAGGCCGTAGCCAAAACAGACGCGTAGAGGTGAAAATCATCGAAAAACCCAAGCGGGAAGGTGTCGAACAAACCTTGGCTGAAAAAGAAAAGGAAAAGGCAGAAGCAGAGTCTCTCAAACAGAAAGGTTTTGCATTATCAGGCGATGAGTTGCGTCAGTACCTGCAAAAGGCTGCCCGTTTGGGTGGATTACCCAAGACCAGTCCATGCAGTGAAGACTACGTACCCAAGACGAATTACCAGCCGACCACCACGGTACAACCTGTGACTACAACGACTCCTAAAATCTTGTCGGGCAGTTTCCTGAGTGGTGAACAATTTGACCGTTCTGACTATGACTTGAAGGCCTTTAGCGTAGGGTTGTCATCGCATGCAGCCATGGATTTGAACAAAACGGTATGGGGTGTTGATGTCATTATGGCCAATCGGAAAAAAATCGACAGCAGAGGTGTCATTCCCGAACACACGTTCACATACTACTTGAAAACCGGCAACATAAAAGCAGGTTTCGGATACCAATACCAACAATTTGTATCCCTCAAGCGAATGACAAAACTGCCGATTGGTTGGACCTGGGGATTGGAATTCAAGGGCTACAGCCTGTTGGATAACACGGGTAATGAGTATTCGACAGGGTTCCTGGCCATACCGGTCGGGGTTAAGGGACTCATCAATATCAAGGACTTTGTCATTGCTCCGGCAGTGACCTATCATTGGGCTCTGTCATCGGCCAATGCCGAGAAAGCGGCCGGATTGAAGTCTACATACTTGGAAATTGGTTCAGGCGTGCGGTGGAAATTCTTGTACGGAGGAGCTTTCCTCAGGTCTGGTGCCACCGATTACCTGGGTCTCAGGCTTGGTTTGACACTGTAAGCTGGTGTTAAGGGTCGATTGATTCAGTGAGGCCAGAGAAGGTCCTCACTGGATCAATCGATGCCTGACGGCAAACTTGATTAATCCCACCACCGATTTGCTGGCTGTTTTTTCCATGATGCGGATGCGGTGGCTGTCGACCGTCTGTTTACTGATGAACAGTTTGGCTGCGATTTCTTTGCTGGTGTATTCCTGCAGGATGAGTTTGAGAACGTCCATTTCGCGGGGTGTGAGATCCTGAAGGTCATCGAGGTGTTGGCCGTGCAGGCTGTCCGCCCGGATGATGGGCAGAATGTCGTAGGCGTAGTAACAGCCAGTGTCCATGATGGCTTCCAGGCCTTTGATGAATTCACGCTGGCCGCCGTTTTTCAGCATGTAGCCGTCGGCCTCACAGGCAATAGCGGCCCTGATGTACGAAGCTTCATGATGCATGGATAGGATGAGCACACGCAAGTGACTGTGTTGTTCCTTGATGCGCTGACAGAGATCGATGCCACTGATGCCTGGCATGGAGATGTCAGCCACCACCAGCTGGTAGGCCTGTGGATTGGCCTGGATGAGCGACCAGGCTTTTTCTCCTGTCAGTGCAGTGTCAAGGACCCTCAGGTAGGAGTGCCCTTCCAGCATACTTTTTAACCCGTCGAGCACCAGTTGGTGATCATCGACCAGGAGGATGTTGACCTTGTTTTCCAAAGGGGAAGTCGGAGACGATTCGTATGTCATAGCGTACGGTTGCTTTGTGATCGAAGACGCGAGTGCACGTAATGAAATGGTTAGAATTTACAGGGGTATATCCAGCGTGTAACTGGTGCCGTTACCGGGTTGACTCTTGATGTCCAGGTTGCCATTAATCTGGCGGATGCGATCTTTCATAGTGTTCAACCCCAATCCTTTACGCTTATCGATGATGGTTGTGTCAAACCCGTCACCGTCATCCGTCACTGTCATCTGAACACGTTGGTTGTCTACAGTTAGTCGAATGAGTACCTGCTTGGCGTTGGAGTATTTGAGGGCATTATTGGCCAACTCCTGCGCGATGCGGTACAACACGAGATCCAGCCCCTCGGCATTATCGGGGAGGACAAGAGCAGCATTGGCATCCAGCGTAAAACGAAGGCCTTTGGTGTTGAGGTTTAGTTGTTCACAAAGCGTATCCAAGGCTTTGATCAGCCCTTTGTCAAGGTCTTTGGGGTACAGGTTGTGGGCTATGCTCCGCACATCGGCCACTGTATCGTTCAACAGGTTGTTGACCAGCTCTTTCTTGGCTGGGTTAACGGTGTCAAGCATCGAAAGGTGCATCTGGGTGACTGCCAGTTTTTGTGTTACACTGTCGTGGAGGTCGGCGGCTATCCTGGCTCGTTCGTTTTNNAACGTGCGTTCTTGTTCTGCTGCTTTCAAACGCGCTGTTTTTTGTCGATACAGGTAATTGGCGTACAACAAAATAAGAATCAGAAGAACGACAACGGCGAGCAGCACGACAATCACCCGTTGTACCACGAGTTGTCGTTGCTGGGCTTGAAGTTGATGGTTTTTTCGTTCGGACTCAAATTCAATGTTCAAGCGTTCGATGGTGCGGTTCACGGTTTGACTATTGACCATGCTGTATATGCTGAGCATGGNNGTTCTCCCGTTCGGCGTATTGTGCCAGCACCTTGAAAACCAAGAGGCGTTTGTCGGCATTCTTATCATCCGAATAGATTCGTAACGCCTTGAAAAAAAGACTGTCAGCTTCGGCTTTCCGCCCCACCTCGTAGTTGATACTGCCCATTACAATGAGGTTGGAAGCCATATTTGCCTCGATGGCGTTGAGCGAGTCGATGTGATAGGATTTCTGGCAGTAAAAGAGGGCACTGTCTACCAGCCCTTTTTCCAGATAGCAGCGGCCCAGGTTGTTGTAAAAAGAGGAAATCAGGTACTGATTTTCAGGATTGCCGTATCGGTCAATGATGGATCGATCCAAGGCCATGGCGCTGTCTATCTGTCCGGTAGTACCGAAAAGGTTGGCCTTGAGGTGTAAGGCGTTTAGGTGTACTTTGATGTCGCTTTCATTGGCGGTAGCTCTTTTGATGTAGTCCATGGCCTTGTCAAAATCGCCTTTGTTATAAAACAACCTGGCCATGTTAGACCAAATGGTATGAAGGAGTCTGTCATTAGGCAGGGAATCCAGCATGGCGACCGCACGACTGAATTGTTGGTAGGCCGTGTCGTATATGCCCAGACCCATATAATTCATTCCCTTGATATTAAGGCTGATGGCGATAAGCGTATCGGCTCCTGGTACATCTCTCAAGACTTCAATAGCTTCATCAAGGTTGAGGTTGGAGCGTTGGTAGTCAGCTTCCCTGAAATTGAGGCGCGCCTCGGTGGTTTTCTTCAGGTATAGCAAACGGCTCGAGGAACAGGTTTGACACAAGGAATCAAGGCGGTGATAAAATGCCAGAAGATCATCGTAGTCAGCGTACGAATAATGTTGCAACTCGGCGTTCAAGTTGTTGAAACGCGCTTCGTCGTGGTCTTCTGGTCGTGAGCAGGAGGCAAAAAAAACAGCCAGGAGTAGGGCAAGTAGCCGTACGTGTGTTTTCATGATGTTCCCGTATGGTTTGGTGCAAATATACAAACAACCGTTATTGTTCAAAGGTTACTAAGGCATCAATGGGAAATATATTTTTTCGACGTGTGGTTTTTTGTGTAATTTTGGTACGTCAAGTTGAAACCGTCAAACCCTCCTGTCATGAAAAATCGTTCCCTTTTCTTTGTGTGCTTTTTTCTGTCATTGCTATGTAACACCCTAACTGTCAGTGCTGATTCCAACTATCAAACGGGCGATACCGNNTGGGTACCAAAAAGTATCGGTTGTTGAGCAATAACCTGATCACCAATCCCGGTTTTCAAAATGGTCTGACAGGCTGGACGGATGCCACCACCTCGGCAGCTACACTTACGACAGCCAAATTCTCGATCAGAACAACGGGTGGGGTGGATAATTCAGCCTACCTGGTCGGTACGACCAACGAAAACGCTACCTCCTCCGGTTCCATCGGGACAGGTTGGGCCTTGACAAAAGGTAAACGTTACCTGTTCGCTTTCAAGGTAAAATACCTCGATGCCACGGCCGTAGCCGGTACGGAGGCCTACCTGAAAACATCCCTGACCAATACGTTCCCTTCATCATCCAACGAACCTTCCGTGTTGATCAGCAGTGCGCAGGTCAACAGTGGGGGTGCCTGGACACAAAACCACGTTTTTTTCACCAACGGCGGCACGTACAACAAACACCTGGTGGTTCGTTTCCGTTGGTTGGACAATCGGTTTGGTTTTGATGATTTCTGATTATTCGAAGCCGAGGAGGTGGTAAACAACGACGCGCTGCAGGCCACCATCAGCGAGGCGCAAGCCCTGTACAAGGGTGATGCTGTCGGTGCTGCCACCTTGCTGGAGGCCATCACTACGGCTCAAGGTTTTCTGACCAGTTCCTCTGTGACTGAGGTCGAGGCCGCCACCGCCGCCTTGGAAAAGGCTATCCAGACTTATCGTTACGCCAATACCACGCCTGAGAATCCCCTCGATATGACATCCTTCCTGAAAAACCCCAGTTTTGCCGATAACACGGCTACCGGTTGGCAAGGGGCTGGGACAATCAATTACCAGGAAGTGGAATTCTATGAGAAAACGTTCAACATGTATCAGACCATTTCCGGATTGCCAGCCGGAAAATACCGGTTGAGGGCACAGGGTTTTGAACGGCCAAAAGCCAACGACGGGGGCGCTGCTTATCGAGCTGGTACGGAAACCATCTACGCCCGCTTGTATGCTGCTTCTACCGGCTACACAGAACTGACTAGTCCCTTCAATTCCCTCTACCAACACAGCTACACGGGCAGTGGTTCGACCAATGGGTATATAAACACGATGGCTGCAGCCAATACGGCTATGGCCAGTGGGGCCAATTATCAGATGACGTTGACGGATATCCTGCTCAATGAAGGGGGCTCATTAACCTTGGGAGCAAAATCGACCTTCCAGCAAGCTGGCTATTGGGCTTTGTTC
>DOBD01000050.1 GCA_003506275.1 Bacteroidales bacterium
GCTTTGTTCCCTTTGGTTCATTTGTCACAGCCGACCACACCCCTTATCACGGTCACATTCAATGGTCCATCGCATCGATGAGCATATTGGTGGGTGTCGTAGGCATCCTGATTGCCACCCTTATGTACAGAAAGGCCAACGATAAACCCGACAAGGTGGCCGCTGCTGTGAAGGGGCTATATAAGGCTTCCTATAATAAATTCTGGTTTGACGAGGGCTGGTTGTTTGTGACGAAGCAAATCTTGTTTAAACGCGTATCGGCCCCCATCGCCTGGTTTGACCGTCACATCATCGACGGTTTCATGAACCTCCTGGCTTCGGTGACCAACACGGTATCCCGCCGCATCAAAGGGGTACAATCCGGTGAACTTCAGGACTATGTCTGGGCCTTTTACATGGGCACCATGGTGATTGTTGTCCTTGTTATCTTGTTGTAAACGCTAAAATACAGTACCGATGAACTTCCTGTCGTTATTTGTCCTCATACCTCTGCTGATGCTGATCAGCTTTATTCCCTGCCGGCAAAACATGAAAGCCATCAGGACGGTAGCCGTGATCGGAGCATCCTTGCTCATGATACTGGCAGCTGTCACTACCTGGCTTTTCCTGGCTGAACGAGCCGCCGGCAACACAGCCGACATGCTGTTTACGGCTGATGTACTTTGGTACCCGGCCTTAAACATCCATGATTCGGTGGGTGTGGATGGTATTTCCGTGGTGATGTTGCTTCTTTCTTCCATCATTGTTTTTACCGGTGTGTTTGCGTCCTGGAACATGAACCCCCTGCCCAAGGAATTCTTTATGTGGTTTTCCCTGCTTTCCATTGGGGTCTACGGTTTCTTTATTTCCGTTGACTTGTTCACGATGGTGCTGTTTTACGAGGTGGCCCTCATTCCCATGTACCTCTTGATTGGGGTTTGGGGTACCGGTCGCAAGGAGTATTCGGCGATGAAATTGACGCTGATGTTGATGGGGGGCTCTGCCTTTATGATCCTGGGCGTATTGGGTGTTTATTTCGGCGCTGGCATGGCCTCAGGCCAACCGACTTTCAATATCCTGGAAATTGCCCAGGCTGGCATACCCATTGAAATGCAGCGCATCTTCTTCCCCTTGACCTTTATTGGTTTCGGTGTACTTGGGGCCATGTTTCCTTTCCACACCTGGTCGCCTGATGGTCATGCTTCTGCACCTACGGCTGTTTCCATGCTGCATGCCGGGGTGTTGATGAAACTGGGAGGGTATGGTTGTTTCCGTATTGCGGTCTCTCTCATGCCTGAAGCTGCGCACGAGCAAGCCTGGATATTCCTGATTCTGACTGGTGTGAGCGTGGTCTACGGCGCCTTTGGTGCCATCAAACAAAAAGATTTAAAATACATCAANNGCCTTGGTCTTGTTCGCCATTCTTATGCTTAACGAAACGGCTACGACAGGCGCTGTGATGCAAATGTTGTCGCACGGTTTGATGACGGCCCTCTTCTTTGCCTTGATTGGTATGATCTACGGACGTACCCACACCAGGGACATCAGGGAGATGGGTGGTTTAATGCGCGTGATGCCTTTCCTCTCGGTCAGCTATGTGATTGCTGGTTTGGCCTCCCTGGGGCTGCCCGGTTTGAGCGGCTTTGTTTCCGAGATGACCATCTTCGTTGGTGCTTTCCAACACACGGATACCTTCCACAGAGTTTTCACCATCGTGGCCGTTTCTTCCATTGTGATTACAGCCGTGTACATCCTCAGGGTGGTGGGTAAGATTCTGTACGGTGGCATTCAGGACGAACACCACGCACACCTGTCCGATGCTACCTGGTTTGAGCGGTTGGCCGTGGTTGTGCTGATTGTTTTCATCGCCTTTATCGGTATGTACCCTTCTTTCGTGTCCGACATGATCAGGGGTAGCCTCACCACCTTGGCCATCTGGTGACCGTAACCCTTTGAGTAACTGACTAACTGTAACAGCTATATGGATTTAAGCAATTATTTGTTGATGAAGCAGGAAATGTCACTGCTGGTGGTGTTTCTGATCCTGTTTATCTTCGACCTGATGGTCTCCGACAAGAACCGGCACTTGGTGCAACCTCTTGGCCTCTTGCTTTTTCTGGCACATACGGTGTTCGGCTTTTTGCCGCAAGCCTCGGGAACGTCGTTTGAAGGCATGTATGTACTGGGCGCTTCGGAAATCTGGGTGAAGAACATCCTGAACGTAGGTGTACTGCTTATGCTGCTCCAAACGAATGGGTGGTTGTCAGGGGAGCATACCGCTTTCAAGCGGGGCGAATTCTTTTCCCTGACGTTATTGACCCTTCTTGGCATGTACCTCATGATTTCGTCGGGTCATTTCATCCTGTTTTATATCGGTCTTGAAATGGCTTCTCTGCCCATGGCTGCCCTGGTGGCCTTTGAGAAGTACAAGAACAACTCAGCCGAGGCCGGTGCCAAGTACATGTTTATGGCCGTCTTTTCTTCAGCCATCCTGTTGTTCGGCCTTTCATTTCTCTATGGTGCCACGGGTACCTTCTATTTCCAGGACGTCAATCTGTTGGTGAAGCCTGATGCTTTGATGCTGACCGCCATGGTGCTGTTTGTAGTTGGTCTCTTCTTCAAGATATCCCTGGTCCCCTTTCACTTTTGGACGGCCGACGTTTACCAGGGAGCCCCCACGCCTGTGACCGCTTACCTGTCAACCATTTCCAAGGGTGCTGCCGTTTATGCCTTGATGGTCGTTTTGTACAAGGTTTTCCCCATCCTGGCGTTGGAGTGGAACACCATCCTGTGGTGGGTTATTCTGGTCACCATTACGCTGGGTAACTTGTTTGCCCTGAGGCAGCAAAACCTGAAGCGCTTTTTGGCCTTCTCGTCCATTTCCCAGGCTGGTTACATCATGTTGAGTGTTATGACGGGAGCTGCTCAAGGCATGGCAGCCACGATTTATTATGTGTTGGTCTATATCTTTTCCAACATGGCGGCATTCGGCGTGATTACCGTCATTGAGGACAAGTCTGGTAAGGTCAACATGAACGACTACAACGGTCTGTACAAAACCAATCCCAAACTGGCCATCATCATGATGGTGGCCTTGTTCTCCCTGGGTGGCATTCCTCCCACGGCTGGTTTCTTTAGCAAATTCTTTGTGTTCACGGCGGCAGCTGCTCAAGGTGAATACACCTTGGTATTCATCGCCTTGGTCAACACCATCATCTCTTTATACTATTACTTGCTGGTGGTCAAGGCCATGTTCATCAATCAGAACGATCAACCCATAGCACGTGTGACCAGCGACGGGTACTTGAAACTCTCACTGGTGTTGTGCCTGGTCGGTATGGTGGTACTTGGTTTGCTTGGAGGCGTGTACGAACAACTGACCAACCTGAGTTTTGGGCTGTCATAAGTCAGCAACCGTCACATGTTTATTGGCAGGGGNNATTAACCAGGGCGCCTGCCTTTTTTCAGACACCAACGTGCGCGTTTCTTTTCATATTCTTGAATGAAGTGCCCCTCTTATTTGACTGAATATTACACCAGCAAATTGTCACAAGCAATGTACTTTTGTCGAAAGACCACCCGTTAATAAACCTTAAATCCAATCGTATGAAAAGAACCGTACTCCTTTTGCTGTTGCTCGCAGGCGTTTATCAAGTGCAAGCAACCTTTGTGCCCACTCCAGGTGCTAAGTACAACATCATCCAACATGCTTCCAATCGGGTTATTGGAGCTGACGGCACACAGCCTTGTGTCCAGGATATTAACAACAGACCCAATCAGGCCTTTGAATTTGTGGCTGTTTCTGGCCTGACTGATACCTACTACCTGGTCAATGACGATGGAAATTATTTGAATAAATTGTCTACCAACGCCTGGACGACCGTTTTTGAAGCTGCTCCCAATGGCCAGAATTCAGAATGGGTGGTCGTTGGCGAACAAGACACCTTCCGGCTTCAATTAACCGTGAATAGCTTGTATTTGGCCAGTGACAACATCGGTACCGGTTCGGCTTTGTATTGTGACAAGTCCGCCGACCACGAACGTGGTCAATTTACCGTTAGCGAGGCCACGGTTGTGTATGAGTTTTTTGAAGTATCTGCAAAAGGTGTCCGTATCCAGGTGGAAAAAGACCACAAGCCTTATCCCGTAACATTGACCTGTACCGGTTTCTGGGATCCGGTCAATGTGTTGGTGCCGGCTGGCTATTCGGTCAACAAAAATTCGTTCACACCCGATGAATTCCTGGAAAACGAAGGCAAGATGAAGTTGGAGGTCACCTCTACGGCTGCCGTTGGGGATACTTCAACCATCTATTTCTACATAGGTGAGTATGGCGTTGACGAAATCATTTTCGATTCCTTGCAGGTGGCTACCGTGGAAAAGCAAACCCGATACCTCATCAAGAACCTTGGTAATGACTTGATGGTTATCGGTAGCCACTCGACGGAACCAGCACCAGCCTTGACCGTCAATGAAGGAAAGATTACACAACAGTTCATTGTCAGAGCGGCTAATCCAGGTATCGTAGACAGCTTGTACTACATCATCCAGGATGTCGATTACCGTTTCATGCGCAAGGTGCCTTCCAGTGGCTGGAACGTTGACTTCGGTGCGCCTTCGCAAGAGGCTATCTGGAAAATTGTCCCGAAAGCCGAAGGTAGTGACACGGTCGGTTTGATCAACACTGTCACC
The DNA here is from genome assembly GCA_003506275.1 of Bacteroidales bacterium. Classification (GTDB taxonomy): domain Bacteria; phylum Bacteroidota; class Bacteroidia; order Bacteroidales; family UBA1402; genus UBA8389. The sequence goes on from DOBD01000050.1 coordinate 4,672, forward strand.
AACAAGTATCTGGGTGCTGATGGACTGGGAGAAGACAGCAGACTGTATGACGACAAAGCCTGGGTGGAA
>DOBD01000318.1:0-2800 GCA_003506275.1 Bacteroidales bacterium
CCAACAGTGTCTTCCAGTACGTTGGATCGCTTGCTGAGGCGGAGTCGGTGTTGATCAAGATGTTGAACAAGGCGACCAGGATGGTTGGGGTGTTGAATATTCCTGCCACTGCTACCAAGAAGCTGGAGTGGGAAGCCTGTGAGAAAGAGCTGCCGTTGGGTATGTACGAAAAGAAATACAAAGGTTTGACCCATTTGTTTTATGATAAACGTTGGTTCAGGGCCGTCGCGATGAAGCAGGGCTATTCGGTGCGTTTCTACACTCAGTCCATCAAGGGCTATGGCATGAACGACTTTCGTTTCAACGCCGTGTTTACAAAACTGGAGTCTAATACCTCTGATTCTTAATCAACTGGAGTCAGAGGTTTTTTTTTGGAGGATTGTCTGCTTTTTTTATGGGTAATCGAAGTAATATTGTGATACATTTTCTTAACTTTGCGCAAAACGCTGTAACTGCATGAATGTCTTTTTAGAGTGGTTCAGGGCACTGGTCAAGGGATTGATGACATACACCATTAAAAACCGTTGGGTGGTGTTGTTTACTGATATCTTGCTCTGTATCGGTGGTTTTACGCTGGCATTGCTGGTACACAACCGTTATCAGGTTCATGACATAAAACTGCAGGATGGATTGGTACTGGGTGTCTGGTATGGCTTCTTCCTGTTTCTGGTCTTTGTTATTTTTCAGTATTACAGAGGACTGACCCGTCATTTGCAGTTTTCCGAGGTAGGGCGTTTTGCGTTGACGCTCTTGTTGCCTTCGCTGGGCACTTATCTGATTATCACTGGGTTGAATTTCTCCTTGGCGTATCCGTTTTATTTCGTCGTGTTGGTCTATTTGCTGAGCTTCGTTTTGTTGTTGACGGTGCGTTTTGTCATTATTTACCTCAACAACTATACGACCACGTATTCTGGTAAGGTTCAAAAGAAGACCTTTATCTATGGTATTGGGGCTCATAGTGTTGCGTTGAGCGAATGGTTGTCAAGGGGGGCTGCCAAAGATTACAAGGTGCTTGGTTTCCTGGTCAGGGCGGAAAGGCCGAAGAAGTTGCATGTGTACAGTAAGACGGTTTTTAACCTGACGTACCGGGATTCATTGACTGAGGTGTACAGGAAGGAGCCTGATATCTTGTTGTTTCCGGATTACAACGCCTTGCGTCGTGAAGAGGACTTGATGACGGACTTCATGCAACGGGGTATTCAGGTGTTGGTCTCTCCGCCCATTGAAGGGTTGGAGGCCGATGGCCAGATCAGGTACAGGATGAAGCCCATCCAATTTGAGGACTTGCTGGGGCGCGAGGAAATCGTGCTCAATATGGAGTTGATTAAGGCGCAGTTGGGAAATAGTCCCATCTTGATTACAGGTGCGGCTGGTTCGATTGGTAGTGAATTGGCTCGTCAACTGGCTGTTTTCAAGCCTTCCAACTTGATTTTGTTGGATGTGGCCGAGACGCCGTTGATGGAATTGAAGTTTGAGTTGTCGACCAACTTTCCGGATTTGACGTTTACAACCATCATTGGGGATATCAGGCGTAATAAACGGCTTAACTATGTCTTTGAACGGTATGCGCCTGGAATTGTATACCATGCGGCTGCGTATAAGCACGTGCCGTTGATGGAAAACAATCCTTGTGAGGCGATTCTTGACAATGTGATGGGTACTAAGAACTTGGCGGATTGTGCTGTTAAATATGGAGTGGAGCGTTTTGTCATGGTGTCTACCGACAAGGCAGTCAATCCGACCAATGTGATGGGGGCTTCCAAGCGGATTGCCGAGATTTATGTGCAGTCGTTGGCCAGGGAATGCAGGCAAAAAGGGTTGTCCATCATTTTTGTGACGACGCGTTTTGGCAATGTGCTGGGTTCCAATGGTTCGGTGATTCCGCATTTCAAGGATCAGATTGAAAAGGGTGGTCCTGTCACGGTGACGCATCCGGACATCCTGCGCTATTTCATGACCATTCCTGAGGCTTGTCGGTTGGTGCTGGAAGCAGCCTCGTTTGGTAAGTCGGGTGAGATTTATGTGTTTGACATGGGGAAACCGGTGAAAATCGTGGATTTGGCTCGGAAAATGATACAGATGGCTGGTTTTGTGCCGGATAAGGACATTAAAATTGAATTCATTGGTTTGCGGCCGGGCGAGAAATTGTACGAGGAGTTGCTCAATAAAAAGGAGGAAACCATCCCGACGCAAAACGACAAGATTTTGGTTGCCAAGGTTAGGGAATACGACTATGCCAAGGTGGTGGCCAGCATTGAGGACATGGTCGAACTAGCCAAATGCATCGATGTGCAGGGTACGGTCAAAGCCATGAAACTGCTGGTTCCTGAATTCAAGAGTAAAAACTCTCCCTTCGAACAACTTGATTAACAGTCAAGTGACTTTACGTGAAGCTATTCCGCCGGTTTGGTTTTCCTTGTATTAAAAAGGGATGCCATCCTTTTTTTCAGGAAACAAGGTCGGCGAAAATGGTGGCGACGGTTTCTTCGTGTTTGATGCTGCCAGCCGTTTGGCCGATTTCAAGCATGCCTTCCACCAAATCGCCCTCAAAAATGCCTTTCTTGGCTCGACCTTTGCCTTGAAGAATCTTGAGATCTTCCAAGTTGATGCCCTGGGCTTCGGCCTCGGCTACACGGTCGGAGAAAGGATTTTTGGCTAAACGAGTGGGAGAGAGCTGTTTGAGCAGAAGGCGTGTTTGGCCTTCAGAAAGGTTACGGCAGTAAGCCTTGAAATCGGGGTGGGCAGAGCTTTCAGCGCTAAGTGCGAAGCGAGTGCCCATTTGGACTCCGTCGGCGCCCAA
>DOBD01000318.1:2839-7306 GCA_003506275.1 Bacteroidales bacterium
AGCTTGTTGGTGACGGCTCTGACCTGGGGTATCAGACAAAGGGTGGATGTTTCTTCACGACCGTTGTGCCCTCCGGCTTCCATTCCCTCGGCGACAATGATGTCCACCCCGGCTTCGTCGCATTTACGGGCAAAGGTGGTGTTGGAAACNNNGTTTTTGGATTGCCGGCCGACGTGAAAACGATGGGTACTTTTTCTTTGATAATGATGGTCATAAGTGCTTCAATCTCCGGGTACATTAGGGGAACATTGACTCCGAAGGGTTTGTCGGTAGCGTCTTTGCATTTACGGATATGTTCGCGTAAGGTTTCGGGGTGCATCGAGCCTNNAGTCCTAATCCTCCTGCATTGCTGACGGCTGAAGCCAATCGCCAACCGCTGCACCAGACCATGCCGCCCTGAATGATGGGGTATTGGATGTTGAGTCTTTCTTGTATGGATGCCATAGGGTTGTTTATGGTTTTGTTGTTTATGGTTTTGTTGTGTATGGACGCGTTGCGCAAAAGTACGCATTTTTAGTTTTACGGTGGCCGGTGATGCAAATCGTTGGTTCTTTTGTATATTTAACGGTCAAATTGTTCGTAGTGAACGTAATCGATGAAGCCATGATGAAACGCTGGAATGGATCTGTTGACCGACTTGTCGGGAGTGTCCGGCTGTTGGTTTTGACGTGGATGTTGCTTCCTGTGGCGTTGGTTTGGGCTGAGGTACCAACGACGTCAATGGGGGGGGAGTCTGCTGTCATCTTTGTTTGCAGAGGTGTGGTGCTTGATGCTTCGACCAACGAACCACTGTCTATGGTGGCGGTGACCGTGGAGGGTACTAACATTGCCACAGTAACGAACAAGGAGGGTGCTTTTACACTGAATCTCCCGGTTGCTTTGGAAAACGGGACTTTAGTGGTGTCTCACCTTGGTTATGAACGTTCGTCTTATCCGTTGATACGTTTCAAGTCTGCTATGCAACGGGTTGCTCTCAAAGTAAAAGCAGTGGCGTTGCCTGAGGTCAATGTTGTGTATAAGGACGCTGAATCCTTGGTGCAGGCGATGTTGGACAAACGGAAAGATAATTACATGACTGTGCCGACTCACATGACAGCTTTCTACCGGGAGACCATCCGCAAACGTAAAACGTATGTATCGTTGTTGGAATCGGTGGTGGATGTGTTGAAAATGCCGTATACGTCGTTGCGTAATGATGTTGCATCCCTCTATAAGGTACGCAAGAATACCGATTATTCCAAGTTGGATACGTTGGTTTTCAAGTTGATGGGTGGTCCGTACAATACCTTGTTCACCGATGTGATGAAATCGCCTGAGGATGTGTTTACCGATGATGTGTTTGCGCATTATGTTTTCAGTTTCGATCGTTCAACGCGTATCAACAACAGGTTGGTTTATGTTTTGAATTTCAAGCAGCGGCCTCACATTGTCGATCCGTTTTTTTTCGGTAAGTTGTACATTGATACTGAAACGTTGGCGTTGGTGAGTGCGGTGTATGACATGGATTTGTCGAATCGTGCCAAGGTAAATGAATTGTTTGTTCGGAGGAAGCCGTTGAATGCCAAGGTGAACGTTACTAAGGCACGGTATCATGTGGGCTATTTGCTGCGTGATGGGAAGTGGTATCTGGGCTATAGCCGTGTGGAAATGGATGTGGCCATCGACTGGAAACGGAGGCTTTTCAATACGAATTATGAATCGGTAATGGAGATGGCAGTGACTGACTGGTCTGTAGATGTCCCTTCTGATTGGAATCGTTCAGGCACACGGTTGCGCTCTTCGGTCGTGATTGCCGATGCTGTGTCTGGTTTTGCTGATGTGGATTTCTGGGGTGCCTCCAATGTGATTGAGCCCGATAAGTCGATTGAATCAGCCATTTCTAAAATCCGTAAGAGACTGGAATAGAGCATTTATACTATTTAATTCATAAAAATGCAAAAAAAAGTCGGTTGCTCGTGAACAATGACAATCGGCTTTTTGTTGTGATAGTGTATAGAGGTTTATTTACGTTTTTAGGTATTTGTTTTTTTGGTGAGAAGGAGGGGGACGATCCGTGAGGCGAGTGCCCCTCATTTTCGTTTCAGGAATTGTAAGGATGCCATCCTTTCTTCGGGGATGCCATCCTTTAATTATTGTTGAAAAATATGTCTAGTGGAAAATATATGCTATCTTTGCAATAATCAAAGCAAGACCTGACCAGGAAATGGATGTAAATAACCGGCTATAGGTATAGAAGTTGATCAAGAAAATTGAAATTTGAAATGAGAAAGATCTCACGGTGGATACGTTTAACGTATAAAAAACATGTTTTGACCATTATTGGAGCCTTGATTGGGGCTATCGCTGGTTTTTTATATTGGTATTTCATAGGTTGTACGGGTGGTTCATGTCCAATTCAATCCAATCCTGTGATGAGTACGATTTGGGGGTTATTGCTTGGTGGACTGATATTCAGTTTGTTTGAAAAAAAGAATCCATCGTAAACGGCAAGAAGATCCCCCTCTATTTAATCAATAAAAGGATGCCATCCCAGTAAAAAGGATGCCATCCCAGTGAAAAGGATGCCATCCCAGTAAAAAGGATGCCATCCCAGTAAAAAGGATGCCATCCCTAGAAAAAGGATGGCATCCTTATAATTCTTATAATCCTTGATTAAATTCCAGTAGAAGATAGTTATTCTTCTCTGAAGACATCGCCGCTTTCGTTGCCGGTGTAGAGGTTGTCTTCAATGACGGGGCTTAATGCCGGTTCGGCATAGGCAATGTAAATGCCGTAGCCATGAGCGTAGTTGATGGCGCAATGGGTAATCTTTACGTTGGAAGAGTAGATGCCAATGTTGTGTTCAGAATAAGAACCGCCGTAATCGACCCTGCAGTATTTCAACTCATTGGTAGCACTTACGGCATGCCAGAAGTTGATGCCGCCCCAGTCGGCCGGGGATTTGGTTTGGGCGTTACTGGTGAAGAAAATGCTATCTTGAGGCGTTCCGATGGCGATTAATTTGGCGTTATCGTCTATTTCCAGACTGCTACCAGCCATGAAACGAAGGTCGCATCCAGGATTCAGAGTAAGAGAAGCTGTACCAGTGGTGGTTTCAACATAGGTGACGCCTTCCATGATGTAGGGAACTGTTTGCTTCAACCAGGTCACGTTTTTGGAAATAAAACCATCCTTGACATGTATGCCCATGCCTTGGGCTGCAGATAACGTATTGCCAGTTCCAATGGTATGGGCATAGCCAGCACCTATGTAAATAGGGTCTTTCTCGCAGTCCAGAATGGTATTGTTGATGCACTCCGTAAAACCACTGAAATCATCAAAAATAACGCCATAATTAGTGCATTCACGAATGGAACTGTTGATCAATTTGAAACCACTGTTAGCCACGATGACACCCTCGTAAGATCCGTTAGTCCTGCCACCATAGGAGAGGACAGCGTGCTTGATGATCGATTTGTTGCTGGAATTGTTGCTGTAGAAATAAATACCTTTCCAGTCACCAGCCTGGGGGGTGGTTGATGCCGAAGTAAAGAGGATGGGACGTGTGGGTTCACCTTCGGCAATCAGTGCTGCATGTTGGGCATAACCGATTTCCAAGGTGCCATCGTTGGTGAAACGCAGGGTGGTGCCTGGTTCGATGGTGAGTTCTGCATTATCAACTCTGATGGGTTGGAGTACTGTATAAGGTACGGACAGCCGCTTCAATGTGCCTGTCGTGTTAACGTTGCCTCCTTCTATGGCGATGGCTTTATTGACAACAGACGTGAACACATTGGTTGTATCCAGTCCCAGCAGGGGTTGTACTTCACCTGAAAGCAAGTAGTCGAAACAATGGCTCACTGCATTATGGGAAAAACGGGAGAATCCGGCTGATGGGCCCAGCAAGCGGATGCCTACGCCGGCGCCATTACGAATGGTGCATGAATCCATGGCAATCTTGGTGTTGTAAACTTCAATGACGGGTTCTGCATTTTTGCCGGCGCCTTCAATGATGCAGTTGTTCAATACCGTAGTGGCAATCACATTATTGCTACCGAAAGAAATGCCATACCAACTGCCAGCCTGTCCATTGGCCGTTGTGACAGTGGTGAAGGTAATCGGTTGATCGGGTGTGCCATCGGCAATCAAGGCTGCATTGGTAGTGGTGCCAATTTCCAACCCACCGTTGGCCGTAAACTGAAGCACGCAACCAGGTTCGAGCGTGAGGGTGGATTGGACGGAAAGGATGCAGTCGATAACTTTGACCGAACCCTCCTCCCAGACTGTAGGAGTCAGAATCTGCCCATTGAGCGCTGTAATCACGTTGTCAGTGATGTCACCGCCTTCATCGATTTCGTCACAACCGGCAAAGAGGCCTGCCAGAACAAGGGCCATAAAGGAAAGGCTGATAATCTTTTTCATGGTTACTTTTTTTTTGGTTAGTTGTATAATTTTCTTTTTTGATATGGTGAATAGATCGCTTGTATG
>DOBD01000168.1:0-2593 GCA_003506275.1 Bacteroidales bacterium
CGAAGTTTCTGACCGCTGCTTCGAAGGCTGAATAATGTGTCCGTATGTAATCCAGTTGTTGATCGTTGATGTCTTCGTCATCGGGGTATTTCACGCTGACCGGCGTCCCATACCCTCCCGTACCGGAAAACCACACCGAATCACCACTGGCAAATCCATCGATTTCCAACAAATAGCCACCGCTGATGGTCGGCAAATCGATATCGGCCATGGTGAGTTTGTCCAGGTCCACCCGATTTTTGTTATNNGCTCCACCTGATCGGTGGCCATGTAATTACCGATGTATTTGCCATTGAGCACGATATCAAGGAAGCGGTAGGCCGGGTTAAAATACATCTGGCAAGCCTCACCGATCTCAAAAGCCAACGCATTGCGCATCAGGGTTTTATCAGCATGATTCGCCAGTAGCACCCAGGTATTGTCCTTGGCCNNATACCCATGAAACGGAAATCATCCTTGAGTTTCAGGCGATAAGGCTTTTTTGCCAAATTCCAGGATGAATTGCCCCTGCCCCTGATTTGGGCGGTATCGTTGTAAAGCCCCGTCGTATCGGTAGCCGCCATTTCCAGCACGGCTTGCACATAGATTTCCTTGGAGGTAATGGGCTGGCTGTCTTTGGTGGTAATGTATAACGAAGGTAGGTTGGTCAGTTGGTTAACGGCCGCCTTTACACCCACCATGGTCATTAAAAACACAACCAGGCTAAGGCTAGAGGCAAACAGACGGGATGGTTTCATACAAACGCTCAATCTAAGGTAAGGAACACAAAGATACAGTGAATGCCGCATGGTCAAGGAGAAAGAACAGCCAATAATGGGGGAAAAATCAGTCGGGTTTTATACCTTTGCCCTCCAACCTTAACAACGAAGACGATGAAAGCCAAACACTGCCTGCTGCTTCTGGTCAGCATCCTGTGTCCCTTTATGCTGACTGCCCAATCCTTGCGAACCACCGACAAGGGGGTGTACATGAGCCTTAAACCCATGGATATCGAATGTCGTTTTTTTGGCCCCGACGTGGTCCAGGTGTTGAAAACGCCGGTCAACCGACCCTCCATCCGTCGAAGCCTCTCCGTCATACAAACACCACAACGGCCCGCTATCAAAACCAGCGAAAGCAATGGGCGCTACACCATCGAAACCAGTGGCCTGCAACTGGTGGTCGATATCGCCTCAGGCACCATTACCTTCAACAACAGCCAAGGCCAACGTTTGCTGGCCGAACGCCCACAAACCACCTTGGTTTCAATGAACGATTACACCTTGGATACCACGTTCCAGGTCAGGCAAGCTTTCCTGCTTGATAAGGACGAAGCCATCTACGGCCTGGGCCAACACCAGAACGGCAAGCTCAACCTGCGCAACCAACGCATCAGACTGCGCCAGGAAAACATGAAAATCTGTATCCCCTACTTTTTGTCCAGCAAAGGCTATGCCTTGTACTGGGACAACTACTCCCCCACCTTGTTCGTAAACAACGCCAGGGAAACTTTCTTTGACTCCGAAGTGGGTGAATGCGTGGATTACTACGTCATGACAGGCTCTGATTTGCAGTCCGTTACAGCCCGCATGCGTAGCCTCACCGGGCAGGCACCCCTGCCTCCCCTTTGGTCCCTGGGCTTCTTCCAATCCAGGGAACGCTACAAAACCCAGGAAGAGCCAGTGGAAGTGGTCAAACGCTACCGAGAACTCAACATTCCCCTCGACGTTGTCATCCAGGATTGGCAATACTGGGGCAACGACAGTAACTGGAACGCCATGCGCTTCGATAATCCGGCCTTCAATCAGCCTCAGGCCATGATAGACCAGGTGCATGCTCAAAACGCCCGCATGTTGATTTCCGTCTGGGCTTCCTTCGGGCCAAAAACACCCCAGTACGCAGCAATGAAACCCAAAGGTATGCTGCTTGACATCGACACCTGGCCCCGCAATCGAGGAGTCATGCCCTACGACCCCTTTAATCCTGAAGCCAGAGACATCTATTGGGAACACCTCAACGAGAACATCTTCGCCCTGGGCATGGACGGTTGGTGGCTTGACTCCACCGAACCTGACCATTTCAATATGGGTCAAAAAGAATACAATCAACCCTGCCACCTTGGTACCTTCAGGGGTTATTGCAATGCCTTCCCCCTGATGACCACCGGTGGTGTATACGATCACCAGCGCGCCGTCACCTCCGACAAACGCGTGGTCATACTCACCCGTTCAGCCTTTGCCGGCCAACAACGCTACGGCACATTCGTCTGGTCGGGCGATGTCTCCTCCAGCTGGGAAAACCTGGCCAAACAAATACCTGCCGCCCTCAATTTCAGTCTCTGCGGCATACCCTATTGGAACAGCGACATCGGCGGCTTCTTCTCTAACGGAAACTTCAGGGGCGGTGTCAACAACAAGACCTTCCACGAACTCTACGTTCGTTGGATGCAGTTTGCCGCCTTCACCCCCATGATGCGCTCCCACGGCACCGATACACCCAGGGAAATCTACCAGTTCGGGCAACCCGGCGACTGGTCCTTTGACGCACAGGCCCGCATCCTCAAGCTACGCTACCGCCTGCTGCCCTACCTCTATGCCACAGCCTGGCAGGTGAC
>DOBD01000168.1:2681-2883 GCA_003506275.1 Bacteroidales bacterium
TGAAAACAACACCCTCACCGAAAGCCTCGACCAAATTCAAAGCAGAAACGTATACCTGCCAGCCAACAGCCGATGGGTTGATTTTTGGACAGGTGAAACCCTTGAAGGCGGTCAAACGGTAACTAAAGCCACCCCCATCGACCTCATTCCCCTCTACCTCAAGGCCGGCAGTATTTTACCCTGGGGACCAGACGTTCAGTAT
>DOBD01000287.1 GCA_003506275.1 Bacteroidales bacterium
ACCGGAATCAAGGTCATCGACCTGCTGGAACCTTATGCCAAGGGTGGTAAAATTGGTTTGTTTGGCGGTGCAGGTGTAGGTAAAACCGTGCTCATCATGGAGTTGATCAACAACGTGGCCAAAAAGAGCAAGGGCTTCTCGGTTTTTGCCGGTGTGGGCGAACGGACCCGCGAAGGGAATGACCTGTTGAGGGAAATGATAGAGTCCAACGTTATCCGCTACGGAGAAGCCTTCAAGAAAAGTATGGAGGAAGGTGACTGGGACCTTTCGAAAGTGGATTATGAAGAATTGGCCAAATCACAAGCCACCCTGGTGTTCGGACAAATGAACGAACCTCCCGGAGCGCGTGCTTCCGTGGCACTTTCAGGTCTGACCGTCGCTGAATCATTCAGGGACGCCCAACGTGAGGACGAAGCTCCCAAGGATATTCTGTTCTTCATTGACAATATATTCCGTTTTACGCAAGCCGGTTCTGAAGTATCAGCCCTCCTGGGGCGTATGCCTTCGGCCGTTGGATACCAGCCTACGCTGGCCTCTGAAATGGGCGCGATGCAGGAGCGTATCGCTTCGACCAAATCCGGATCCATCACATCGGTACAAGCCGTTTATGTGCCCGCCGATGACTTGACCGACCCGGCACCAGCCACTACCTTCGCCCACCTTGACGCCACCACGGTGCTCAGCCGTAAGATTGCTGAATTGGGTATATACCCTGCTATCGATCCTTTGGAATCCACCTCGCGCATNNCCTCAGATTTTAGGTGCCGAGCATTACGAAACGGCACAGCGTGTCAAGCAGATACTTCAACGCAACAAAGAGTTACAGGATATCATTTCCATTTTAGGTATGGAAGAATTGTCCGACGAAGATAAACAGACAGTTAATAGGGCCAGGCGGGTACAACGTTTCCTGTCACAACCCTTTGCCATGTCTGAAGCCTTTACAGGTGTGCCGGGAGTGATGGTCAACATTACCGACACGATCCGCGGGTTCAAGATGATTCTGGACGGTGAGGTGGATTACCTGCCCGAGCAGGCATTTCTGAATGTGGGAACGATAGAGGAANNAGAATCAGCCTTCCTTAATGTGGGTACGATCGAAGAGGCCATCGAAAAGGGACAGAAGTTGTTGGATCAAGCCAAATAAGGCAGTACACATATAACGGCATCTATGTAACGATGCCAGGTAAATAATGCACGCATGAAACTTGAAGTCCTGTCTGAAAAAGGGGTATTGGTGAGCAAGGAGGTTTCCTCCGTGATCTTACCGGGATTGGAAGGGTCCTTTGGGATCCTGCCCGACCACACCCCGTTTCTCTCCATGTTAACCAAGGGGCATCTGACGTATTTTGCGCCGGATGAGACCTCCATGGACATCGAGGGAGGCTTTGTGGAGGTTAGGAACGACAGGGTTTGTGTGTGTTTGACGGTGTAAGTGATGGGGCACAGAGTAAGATTGATTATCAAGTTGTTGCTGCTGGTGACCGGGGTAAATGCCTTGGTGGCCGGCGTGGCTTGGTTGTTACTGACGTTTGTTTGGCCTGAAGCGTACTTTGCTGCCTTTCCGGTTATACCTCTTTTCTTTTGGTTGGTCGGATTGGCCATAGCCGTTAGTTTGGAAGCCACACATACGGAGAAACCCGATGCCGTGACCATGACCTACATGATGGTCAGAGGCATCAAACTACTGTTGACGGCACTATTCGTAGGGATTTACGCCTGGTTTGTCCATACCGACATGAAGCAGTTCGGATTGACGACCTTGTCTTTTTATATGGTCTTTCTGGTCGTGGAATCCTATGTGTTTTACCTGTACGAGAAACGACGGAACAAACGGCGCCGCGCCAGGGAAGGGGACAAGTTTCCCAAGCCCGAGCCGTATGCCGGTAAGGAAGTGGAAAATGAGGAAATGGATGTATAAACGCAGTGTACTGTTTGCCTTGATGGTGTTGATGGCCGGTTTTGCCGTAGCCAAACCAACTGCCGTTGCCGACACGGTTTCCGTTGCCGAAGCAGCAACTGTCGCTGGGTCACCATCGGAAGAAGCGTCATCGAAAGCAGCGCCGTTGGATGTGAAGCATATGATCTTTTCACACATCAACGATGCCTACACCTGGCACATCACCACCATCGGTCATACCCATATAGAAATACCCCTGCTGATTATTGTCAAAGCACCGGAAGGGGGGCTCAAGGCGTTTTCTGCCGCCAAGTTGCATCACGGTCATGTCTATGAAGGATTTTACCTGGCCACCGATGGCAAGTACGCGGGCAAGGTGGTCACCAAGGCGGCTGATGGCAAAGAGGTGCGTCCACTTGACGTCTCCATCACCAAAAACGTATTGGCGCTGTTGGTCAGCTCCCTCTTGGTTGTTTTGATTGTACTCATCGTGGCCCGTTGGTATAAAAAACACCCCTTACAGGCTCCCGGAGGCTTTGTGGGTACCATCGAAGTGGTGGTCGAGTTCCTACGTAATGATGTCATCAAAACCAACGTGGGTCCCGATTACAGAAAATTCCAGTCTTACCTGATGACGGTCTTCTTTTTCATCCTCATCAACAACTTGCTGGGATTGGTTCCTTTATTCCCGGGTGGTGCCAACGTAACGGGTAATATCGCGGTTACCTTTGTGCTGGCTTTGTTCACGATGGTTATCGTCAACGTGTTCGGTACCAAGGCCTATTGGAAAGAAGTCTTTTGGCCGGAAGTTCCCATGTTTCTCAAACTGCCCGTTCCCTTGATGCCCATCGTGGAAATCTTCGGGGTAATTTCCAAGCCGTTCTCGCTGATGATTCGTTTGTTCGCCAACGTGATGGCCGGACATACCATCATGTTGAGTTTGGTAAGCCTGATCTTTTTCACCGTCACCATGGGTACGGCCATCAACGCCGTGATGACCACCATGTCGGTGCTGTTGAGCGTGTTCATGTTTTTTGTGGAACTGCTGGTTTCTTTCCTGCAGGCCTACATATTCACCCTCCTTTCCTCGGTATACATAGGTCTGGCCAGGGTAAAACATCATTGATCATTTTTAATCGTCATACATTTAAATGCAATTCTTATGTTAGCAACCATCTTACTGCAAGCAGCCACTCTGGGAGTGGGCATTGGAAAATTAGGTGCAACCATTGGCGCAGGCCTGGCCGTCATCGGTGCCGGTATCGGTATCGGAAAGATCGGTGGTTCGGCCATGGAATCCATGGCGCGTCAACCGTCAGCCGCCGGTGACATCCGTACCTCCATGCTGATCATTGCTGCCCTCGTGGAAGCCGCCTCTCTGTTTGCCATCGTGGTCTGTTTCCTGGCCCTGTAAAACACAACAACCATGTCAATACTAACTCCGGAACCCGGTTTGTTGTTCTGGATGCTTCTGACATTTGGTATCGTTTTCTTTGTCCTGGCAAAATTCGGTTTTCCCATCATTGTCAAAAGCATCGACGAACGCAAGGCGTTGATTGCCAAAGGCATTGATGATGCTCGCAAGGCTGAGGAACAACTAGCTGTGGCGCAACAGACGTGCGACCAATTGATCAGCGAGGCCAGGGCAAAAAAGGATGCCATCCTCAGGGAAGCCGCCGAACACAAGGAACGGATGATCAGTGAAGCCAGGGAACTATCACTGGCCGAGGGGCGTCGTTTGACTGAGCTTGCCAGAAAAGAGGCAGAAGCGGAGAAGCAAAAGGCTGTTCGTAGCCTGCACAACGAGGTCGCCTTTCTTTCGGTCCGTTTGTCGGAGCAGATACTCCGTCGTGAATTGGCCGAGAACAAAGAACAGAAAGCATTGATCGACCGTTTTCTGGATGAACTGGAAGAAAAACCGTTGTAAGGCATGAATGCAGGTCAAATTGCGGTACGCTACGCCAAAGCACTTTACGAGGCAGCGGCTGAAGTCGGTGAAGAAAGCTTGATACACGATGCACTGGAACTCATCCAGCAACAGGCATCGTTGGTGCCGGCTTTTCCCGAAGCCCTGATGAGCCCGTTGGTGGATGAAGAAGCTAAACTGGGATTGATGCGGGTCGCCGGGGGAGACAACCAGCCCGCTTCCCTGGAACGGTTCTTCAAACTCCTGGTCGACCATGGCAGGGAAGACGCTCTGATTGAGATATGCCAGGCATTCAAGCTGCGCTACGACAAGGAAAAAGGCATCGTAAAGGTAAGACTCATCACGGCCGTTGCGTTGGATGAAGCCAGGGAAGCCGTCATTCGCAAGAAGTTGGAAGACTCCACCGGGCGTTTGATAGAATTGTCCCTCCAGGTGAAACCTGAGATTATCGGCGGCTACATCCTCATGACGGATGAGAAACGGTTGGATGCCAGCGTGCGAACGCAACTGTTGACTATACAGAAACAATTGACAATATAACGGAAACGATCACCTCCAAAGGGCCGTTTCCCTAGAGCAAGCATATAGGAATGAAGGAGATAAAAGTGAGTGAAGTCAGCGAACTCCTGCGCAACGAACTGCAGGGCGTAAGCAACATGGTCCAACTGGATGAAACCGGTGTCGTGTTGCAGGTGGGTGACGGTGTGGTCCGCATTTACGGGCTGAGAAATGTCCGCTCTGGAGAGTTGTTGGAATTCGACAACGGTGCCTGGGGCATTGCAATGAACCTCGAAGAAGGCAATGTTGGAGCCGTTTTGTTCAGTGACTCGTCCCTGGTAAAGGAAAACGATACCGTGAAATGTACGGGTAAGATCGCTTCCCTCATGGCTGGAGAAGGCTTGTTGGGCAGGGTCATCGACACACTGGGGAATCCCCTCGACGGCAAAGGCCCCATCCATGACGCCACCACCGAAATGCCGTTTGAACGCAAGGCTCCAGGGGTGATTTTCCGTCAACCCGTCAAGGAACCCCTTCAAACCGGTTTAAAAGCCATCGATGCCATGATACCCATTGGCCGTGGCCAACGCGAGTTGATTATCGGCGACCGTCAAACAGGTAAGACGGCCATCGCCATTGATACCATCATCAACCAACGTGCCAACTACGAGGCTGGTAACCCCGTATATTGCATTTACGTAGCCATTGGCCAGAAAGCTTCCACGGTAGCCACCATCGTTAAGGTACTGCAGGAGAAGGGCGCCATGGACTACACCACCATTATCACCGCCTCGGCCGCTGATACCGCCGCTCTTCAGTATTAGGCTCCCTTTGCCGGCTGTGCCTTGGGTGAATACTTCAGGGATACCGGTCGCCATGCGCTGGTTGTCTACGATGATTTGTCGAAACAAGCCGTGGCTTACCGTGAAATCTCCTTGATCCTCCAACGTCCTTCGGGCCGTGAAGCATACCCGGGTGATATTTTCTACCTGCATTCCCGTTTGCTGGAGCGCGCTGCCCGTATCATCGACAGGGATGAGGTGGCCCGCAACATGAACGACTTGCCTGACAGTATGAAAGCCCGCATCAAGGGGGGTGGTTCGCTCACGGCACTTCCCATCATCGAAACCCAGGCCGGTGACGTGTCTGCCTACATTCCCACCAACGTCATCTCAATCACCGATGGTCAGATTTTTCTAGACACCGGTTTGTTCAACAGTGGCGTACGTCCTGCCATCAATGTGGGTATCTCTGTGTCTCGTGTGGGTGGTAATGCCCAAAACAAGGCCATGAAGAAAGTGGCCGGCACCTTGAAGATCGACCAGGCACAATTCCGTGAATTGGAGGCTTTCGCCCGCTTCAGCAGCGACATGGATCCGGTGACGGCCTTGATTTTGGACAAAGGCCGTAAGAATACCAAGCTACTGATTCAACCTCAGTATAAACCCATGCCGGTTGGTCAGCAAATAGCTATCCTGTATTGTGGCACGAGCGGATTGATGCGCTCCATTCCCATCGACCAGGTGCCTGAATTTGAACGCCTGTACCTGGAAGACCTGTTACTGAATCACCCTGATGTGGTCAAGGCCTTGAATCAGGGCGTTGCCGATGAAGCCAGTCTGAAGGTGCTGGAAGCCATGGCCGCCAGGGTTTCCGAAAAAATGACGCAAAAGGGCTAAGGCATGGCATCACTCAGGGAAACGAAAAACCGGATTAACTCCGTTCAGAATACGCTGAAGATTACCTCAGCCATGAAACTGATTGCTTCGGCCAAGTTTCATCAGGCTCAGCTGGCGGTCAAGAAAGTGCAG
Organism: Bacteroidales bacterium; assembly: GCA_003506275.1. Taxonomy (GTDB): domain Bacteria; phylum Bacteroidota; class Bacteroidia; order Bacteroidales; family UBA1402; genus UBA8389. The sequence continues at coordinate 6,137 of DOBD01000287.1, forward strand.
GTGTACGATACCAACCTGCACGGTATTCTGGCGGGCTTGTTCGAGGGCCGTGATGCCCTGGAATGTGCCTTTACCACGGTCCGCCCATTAAAACGGATAGCCATCGTTCCCTTTTCTTCGGATACCGGTCTTTGCGGGTCTTACAACGCCAACGTGCTCAAGGAAGTGGAACGTCTCGTGGAAGACTGGAATCGTCAGGGCGTTGAAGTCGTTGTCTACCCGGTTGGGGAGAAGATAACACACGGTGCTTTGAAGGCCGGTTTTCCCACCAATGAAGCGGGGCGTCGCTTACTGGACAAGCCATCCCTGATCAAGTGCAAAGCTTTTGGCAACACCCTGATGAAGGCGTTTCAGGCTGGTGAAATTGACAGGGTGGACATTGTTTACCACCGACTCAAATCCGTAACCAAACAGTTGCTCACTCAACAGACCATGCTACCCTATGTGCCAGATCCTTCAGCCGGTGTGGCTACTCCACAAGATTTGGTGACAGAGCCTTCACCGCTTGCGTTCTTGCGCCTGCTCTTCCCGCAGGTTATGACGTCCCATCTTTACCTCGCTGTTTCAGAATCAATGGCCTCCGAGCATGCGGCCAGAATGACGGCCATGCAGATTGCGACTGACAACGGCAACGAACTCCTCAAAGAATTGACCAAGCTCTATAACAAGACACGCCAGCAAGCCATCACCAATGAAATTCTTGATTTGGTGGGTGGTCGTGCCAGGAAGCGTTAAGGCATGAAATGATACAAACAAGCATGAAAAGGATACTATTGATGGTGCTTATCTGCACGTGGTTCGGTCTGACGGTTCATGCCCAGTATCAATCGTCCGTGTTGGTTGAGCCCCTGCTACAGACAGACACCACTGTCTTGGGTCAACCCATCAAGTACCCTGTTTTCACCAAGGCCGAGGTCACCCTGGCAAAAGTCACCATACCACCAGGGGCCAGCACCGGATGGCACAAACACCTGGTACCGGTGTTTGCCTACGTCATGCAAGGTGTATTGACCGTTGAACTGGAGAATGGTCAAACCAATACGTTCAAGACGTCATCAACGATTTCAGAAGTGTTTGATGTCTATCACAACGGCATCAATAAAGGAGATTCCGATGTGGTTTTGCTGGCTTTCTACCTGGGCGGAGACGGCCAACCCTTATCGTTGAAAAAAGACCAATAGGCCCTTTCTGACTGATTTTTGGAAGTCTTTCCTGCATCTTTCCTGTATTTTTGAGGCATAATCCCACACTCAACGATTATGCGCTCAACAGTAGTCTTTTCCCTCGTTGCCTTGTTGGCAACGCTTGCCGTTTCCGCTCAGGAAAAACGGACGTCCATCAAGCCCGGTGAACTGTGGCCCGATGACAAAGGTGTACACATCAATGCTCATGGGGGTGGTGTTTTATACCATCAAGGTGTCTATTATTGGTTTGGCGAGCACAAGGGTGACCGCTCCAATTCGGCCTTGGTTGGTGTCACCTGTTATGCCTCCACTGATTTGTACAACTGGGAAAACAAGGGTGTAGCCCTTTCCGTGGTAGATGATCCCAACAGTACCATCGTGCGCGGTTGCGTGATAGAGCGGCCCAAGGTGATTTACAACGAACGCACCAACACCTTCGTGATGTATTTTCACCACGAACTGCGGTTCAAGGGGTATGATGCGGCCAGAGTGGGGGTGGCCGTCAGCAAACAGGTCACCGGTCCCTATACCTTTTTACATTCCTACCGCCCCAACGCCGGTTTTTGGCCGGCCAACATGCCTATGGCTGAACGTGACACCAGCTTGAATGCCAGGCCGGAGCCCAAGTCCTGGACCCCTGAGTGGATTGATGTCGTGAAGAGGGGCTTGTTTACGCGCAGGGATTTCAAGGGTGGACAGATGTCCAGAGATATGACCTTGTTTGTGGACGATGACGGTAAGGCTTACCACATCTATTCGGCCGAAGAGAACCTGACGTTGAACATTGCTGCCTTGTCCGACGATTACTTGTCGCATACCGGCCATTATGTTCGCGTGGCACCCGCCGGTCACAACGAGGCTCCGGCAATTTTCAAGAAGGGGGATACCTACTACATGATTACCTCTGGTTGTACCGGCTGGGATCCCAATGCGGCCAGGCTCTTCACAGCCAAGCACATTATGGGGCCCTGGACACAACACCCAAATCCCTGGAAAGGCGATCAGGCCGACATTTCCTTTGATTCGCAAAGCACCTTCATCTTCAAGGTGGTTGGTCGTAAAGATACCTGGGTATTCATGGCCGACCGTTGGCGACCCCGCAAACCATCGGATGGGCGCTACATTTGGGTACCCATCGAGTTTGAACAAGGGTTGCCCGTACTACGTTGGAAGGATGAATGGTCGCTGTAGAAAGCGACGATGCTCCAGGATAACTATCACTTCGTTTTTAGAAGGATCGATACACTTCGCAAGCGGCCAGTAACCACGCTCCTGTTCCGAAATTGGAGGAAGAGGTGGCGCTGACCGTGGTCTTTGGACTGGCGTTTTCGCCGATGGGTTGCACATACCCGATGGTGTTATCTTTCTGCAAGGCTGTTTTTGACAGGTATTTCCAGGCTTTTTTAGCCATGGGCAGGTAGTCCTTTTCGGAGAGGAGGCCATGGTTCATACCCCAATACAACCCGTAGGTAAAGAACGCGGTTCCACTGGTCTCAGGACCGGGAGCATGAGCGGGGTCCAGGAGGGTGCGGGTCCAGTAGCCTTCAGCTTGCTGCGTTTTTTTCAAGGCCTTGGACATGCTAAGGAATCGTTCGGTGAACAAAGGGCGCAAGGGACTGTCAGCCGGCAGGTCCGTCAAAATTTTTGCGAACGCGGCGTAAACCCATCCATTACCTCTTGACCAAAAATTCTTCAGACCATTGATGGTCGGTTCTTTTGGGAAAACGTATTTACCATCCCTGTAATACAGTCCAACCTCCTCATCGTACATCAACTCATCAGCATATCGGAAATACTCACCCAGTTTGTCCAGGTAGCGTTGGTCACCGGTGAGGTTGTAGAGTTTGGTCATGACAGGCATAACCATATAGAGTCCGTCAGCCCACCACCAGTAATCATTGCGGGTTGTAGTCATCTGATAGCTCATCACCCCTTTGGCTCTGGCTACCTTGGTCTCGTCTTTCACCTTGTCCAGGTTGTATAAATCGATGTAGGTCTGAAAACAGATCTGCCAGTCACCAAACAAAACATGCAACGGCGTTTCACCGTAAGACAGACGCCACCCGGCCGTATCGTTGGATGTGGCACCCATCCACTGGTTGTGTTTGGCCCAGTTTTCGGAGTACTGCCTGTAGGGTTCGTGTTTGGTTAATTGATAGACTTCCATATTGCCCGTGTGGTAAGCGGCGTTGTCCCAAAAGGCGTTGACGGTGTAAGGCTTGGTGGCCTGCCATGCGTCATTGACACCCATAATCAGGTTTAATACCTGTTTTTTCTTGAGACAGGTGAAGCCCATGGCTTGGGGCATGGAACTAATGGAAAACAGGGTAATAAACAGAATGATGGCGTTGAGTTTAATACGTTGCATGAGCCTGGGCGTTAGGTGAACAAATCAGTTGTACGATACAAACATACGAAGTAAGCAGTAGACTAAGGGCCAAATATGTGTCAGATAGGTGTAAAAAATACACCTAAGAACCCTTAATGGGTGCTAAAAAAAGAGGGAGGGCCCGGATGGACCCTCCCTCTCAGGAGTTGTCAGGTAATCCGGTTATTTCTTGATTACCTTGGATGTGAACGATTTACCATTGGTTTCTACCTGCAGCAAGTAGAGACCCTTGTCGTAGGTTGACAGGTCGATGCTCATCGTGGCTTGTTCAGCCTTACCAACGAACAACTGCTTTCCGGTCAGGTTGTAAATCCTTACAAGGGAGGATTCGTCCAAACCGTTGATGTTCAAGCGGTCGCTGGTTTACGGCCAACAAGAAAATCGGCGTTGCTGTGGCCGATGACCCCACCGGGCCCTTTGTTGACCTGGGCAAACCATTGATTGACTTCAAACCCGATGGTATCAACAGAGGTCAGGAAATTGATCCCGATGTCTTCATCGATCCAGTATCCGGTAAAGGCTATCTCTACTGGGGGAACGGTTACATGGCCGCAGCAGAACTGAGCGATGACATGATGTCCATCAAGAAGAATACGTTGACCATCCTGACACCGGATCGAACCTTCAGAGAGGGAGCCTATGTGATTTACCGCAAAGGAGTCTATTATTTTATGTGGTCGGAAGATGACACCGGCAGCCCCAATTACAAAGTGCGTTATGGCACATCAACGTCTCCTATGGGACCCATTCAGGTACCGAAAGACAACATTGTGATTGCCAAAGATGAGGCTAAGGGCATTCTGGGTACTGGTCATCATTCCGTCGTACAACGTCCAGGAACCGATGAATGGTACATCGTTTACCACCGCATCAACAAGAACTATCTGGATAAAGACAAAGGTCCGGG
>DOBD01000053.1:0-1831 GCA_003506275.1 Bacteroidales bacterium
AGAGGTTTAAGGGATGGCAACCCTGGCGGGGTGCCATCCCGATGTTGTTCCGCTAGGACTCGAACCCAGACAAACAGAACCAGAATCTGTGGTGCTACCATTACACAACGGAACAGGGTCGCGTAAGACGGAGCAAAAGTAGCACTTTTTTTTCAATCAAGCAATTGAGGGCCCTGGATTTTTTTGCAGATGACGTTGCTCAAGGGTCTGGAAGGCGGATTTCAGTTCGGTGAAGACGTCTTTGACCCGTTCAATTTTGGTGGCCCTGTAAGCGTTACTGCCACAGAACGCGTAGCCGTTGTTCATCTTGCCTTTGAAGGCGCTGTAGAGGGCTGAGATGATGCAGTAGGGGCTGCGGGTGTAGTCGCAGGTCTTGATGCAGTGCACGGGGCAACGGAGAGGCTTCTGTTTGCCATCCTTGACTTTTTGCAGGAATTGGTTGAAGACTGCACGACCAGGCATGCCCACCGGGCTTTTGATGATGGCGATGTCTTTTTCATCGGCGTTGATGTAGGATTGCTTGAACACCGGCGAGGCGTCGCATTCCTCGGTGGTCACAAAGCGAGTGCCCATTTGCACGCCATCGGCGCCCAGCGCCATGATGTTGTACATGTCCTCACCGGTGTAGATACCACCGCCGGCAATGACGGGGATGCGTTGACCGTACAAGGCTTCAAACGGCCTGACCACGGAAACCACCTCGGGTATGAGGTGCTCGATGGAATACGCCTCGTCTTCCAGTTGTTCGGGCTTGAAACCCAGGTGACCACCCGCTTTGGGCCCTTCCACCACGAGGGCGTCCGGGAGGTAGTTGTAGGTGTTTTTCCACTTTTCGATGAGGAGCTTGGCCGCTCTACCTGAAGAGACGATGGGTACCAGCTTGGTCTTGCTGTCCTTTTCCAGGAAGGAGGGCAGATCAAGGGGCAGACCGGCGCCTGAGAACAGGATGTCGGCTTTTTCCTTGATGGCGGTTCGTACCATGTCGGCGTAGTTGGTCATGGCGACCATGACGTTGACACCGATGATGCCTTTTTTGGATTTTTCCCTAGCCAGACGCAATTCTTCCTTGAGTCCGAGTATGCTGGCTTTCAGGTAGTCCGGAGAGAGTTTCTTGTAAAGCAAGCCGAGTCCGGCGCTCGAGATGACCCCTATGCCGCCTTGATTGGCGACGGCCGAGGCCAGGCCGGAAAGGGAAATGCCGACACCCATCCCGCCTTGGATGACGGGGAAGGAGATGTTCAGATTCCCGATGGCTAATTGTTTCATATTGATTTGGTTAGGTTTATCGTCAAACCTTGGCCATCATGCATCTGGTGTACTTGGTCATTTCGTCCGGTTTGCCACCGGCAATGATGTTGGCGTGTTTGGCCACCTCACCAACGGTGAATTGGGCGAACACCTCGGCAGAGACCCTGAACATGACATCGCGGCTGGCATCGCTGACCAACAGGTGGGACATGAGGATGTAACCGGCCATTTCCACCAGGCGTCTGGCCTGGAAGTCGACGTAGTCGTTGTTTTTATGTTCCATGACCTCGGCAACAGACGCTTCGTAAGTGTCGGCCAGGCCTTTGAGAGTTTCCCGCAAGCCGGATAGTTCAGGGCTGGTGGGGTCTTGTTCGTATTGACGCATCATGTTCAGGTAGGTACCTGTGGTGACGTGACGGATGGCAGCCACCACCTGCAACTGAGTAGTCCCCTCGTAAATGGAGGTGATACGTGCGTCGCGGTAGATGCGTTCGATGGGGTAGTCTTTCATGAAACCGGAACCACCGTGAATCTGGAGGGAGTCGTAGGCGTTCTGGTTGCAGAATTCGCTGGCCAAGCCCTA
>DOBD01000053.1:1863-7165 GCA_003506275.1 Bacteroidales bacterium
TTGTAGATGTCCACGAAGCGGGAGGTTTCGTAGAGCATGGTGCGGGAAGCGTCCAGCTTGGCTTTCATCAATCCAAGCATCTGGAAGACAGCGGGGAATTCAATGATGGCTTTGCCAAATTGCTTGCGGTCTTTGGCATAGGCCAGGGCCTCGTTGTAGGCGGCCTGGCTCACACCGACGGATTGGGCGGCAATNNCCGTTCATCAGGGACATGACGTACTTGATCAGGCCCAGTTTCCGGTCACCGCAGAGTTCGGCCTTGGCGTTGCGGAACACCAATTCGCAGGTGGGTGATCCTTTGATGCCCATCTTGTTTTCGATGCGACGAACCGTTACTCCGCCGTGGCGCTTGTCGTAAATAAACATGGACAAGCCGCGGCCGTCCTTGGTGCCATCTTCCGAACGGGCCAGGACCAGGGCGATGTCACCGTCACCGTTGGTGATGAAGCGTTTCACCCCGTTCAGGTACCAGTAACCGTCGGCCTCGTTGAAGGTGGCCTTCAGCATAACGGCCTGGAGGTCGGAGCCGGCATCGGGTTCGGTCAGGTCCATGGCCATGGTTTCCCCGGCACAAACCCTGGTCAGGAAGCGTTCTTTCTGATCTTCAGACGCAAATTCGTGGATGGTTTCGGCACAGTCCTGCAAGCCCCAGATGTTGGTGAAGCCGGCATCGACGGCGGAGACCATGTCGGCGCACATGATGTAGGGTACGATGGGGAAATTGAGCCCGTTGTACTTTCTGGGTAGGGTGATGCCCATCAGGCCGGCTTTGATCAGCGCATCCAGGTTTTCGGCAGTACCGGGGGCGTATTCCACGCGGCCGTCCACCAGGTTGGGGCCGTCGTGGTCGACGGCTTCGGCGTTGGGACCAATGACCTCGCTGCAGATTTCACCCGTCAACTCCAGGATCTTGTCGTAGCTGTCCATGGCATCCTCAAAGTTCTGAGGGGCGGTTTCGCAGCAGTCTTTATCGGCAAACTGCCTTTCCTTCAGGTTCACGATGTGCCGCATCAGCGGGTGGTTGAGGTGGAACCTCAATTCGGGGTGGTCGGTATAGAAGTTGGCCATCTTATTTCGAATTTTTCTTGTAGTACTTGATGAGTTTGGGAATCACGGTTTCCACCTCGCCGGTGATAACATAGTCGGCTACGCTGTTGATGGGAGCGGCCGGGTCGTTGTTGATGGCGATGATGATGGCACTTTCCTGCATGCCGGCGATGTGTTGAATCTGGCCCGAAATACCGCAGGCGATGTAAAGCTTGGGTCTGACGGTCACGCCGGTTTGCCCAATCTGGCGGGCGTGGTCGGCATAACCGGCGTCTACGGCAGCGCGGGAAGCACCGACTTCACCACCCAGTATGGCGGCCAGGTCGAAGAGTAGTTTGAACCCCTCCTTGGATCCCATGCCGTAACCACCGCTCACGATGATGGGGGCCGATTTGATGTTGATTTTGGAGGCTTCCACATGGCGTTCGATGACGCTGACAACGAAATCAGTGTCAGAAACGTAATCAGCCACGTTTAGTTGGTTGACCTTGCCTTTGTAAGCTGGATCGATGGGCTCTTTTTTCATGACGCCTTCCCTGACGGTAGCCATCTGGGGCCTGCAGTCGGGATTGATGATGGTGGCGACGATGTTGCCTCCGAAGGCGGGACGGATTTGATAGAGCAGGTTTTCGTACACCTTGTCGGCCTTCTTGTCTTCGTGACTGCCGATTTCAAGGGCGGTACAGTCGGCTGTCAGACCGCTGTGCAGGGCCGAGGAAACACGGGGACCCAGGTCGCGACCGACGCTGGTGGCTCCCATCAGGGCTATCTGCGGCTTTTCTTGTTGGAAAAGCTTGATGAGAATCGCGCTGTGGGGCAGGGTGGTATAGGGGGCCAGGCGAGGATCGTCGGCGATGTGCACTACATCCACACCATAGGGGAAAAGGGTTTTTTCAATGCCGTTCAGTTTATGACCGATCGCCACAGCTTCCAGTTGGCAGGAGAGTTGGGTGGCCAGCGTGCGGCCTTTGGTCAGCAACTCCAGGCTGACGTCTCCGATGAGGCCGTCTTCAATTTCGCAGTATACAAATACGTTGTTCATAGTTATCCGATGGTGTGGTTGCTGATGAGTTCCTGAATCAAGGCTTCAATCTCGGTGTCGTTGTCGGTCAGGGTCTTGCTTTCCTTGGCCTGGAAAACCACGTTTTCCACTTTCTTGACCTTGGTGGGAGAGCCGGAGAGACCCAATTCGGCGGGTTCGCAGACGATGTCATTGACGTTCCATTCCCCGATGTGCAGGAATTCCCGGCTGTTGTTCAGGCTGATGTAATCTTCGTTGGCGGCCTGCAATTCATTGGGGATGCGGGCGTACTTGTACTTCATGAGCAAGCGGGCGTTGCGCGGCCGGCAAGCAGGGGCTGAGCCGTTGACGGTGACCAGCATGGGCAGTTTGCCCTCCAGTACTTCGATGCCTTTTTCGATGCGGCGTTTTACGCGGATACGGCCTTTATCAACAGAGAGGATTTCTTCGGCGTAGGTGATTTGGGCCCAACCTAACTTTTCGGCCACTTGGGGTCCAACCTGGGCGGTGTCACCGTCAATGGCCTGACGACCGCAGACAATCACATCGAGTTGGGGCAGGTTGCGGATGGCACAACTCAACGCATAGGAAGTGGCCAAGGTATCGGAACCGGCAAAAGCGCGGTCGCTGAGCACAAACCNNTTGTCGGCGCCCCGGTAGAGGGCCTCGCGGATGACTTCGGCGGCTCTGAATGGTCCCATGGTCAAAACAGTCACCGTTGAACCAGGGTGCTTGTCTTTCAAGCGGAGGGCTTGTTCCAGCGCGTTCAAGTCTTCGGGGTTGAAAATGGCCGGGAGAGCGGCCCTGTTGACGGTTCCTTCGGCCGTCATGGCGTCCTTACCCACATTCCTCGTGTCGGGGACTTGTTTGGCAAGTACAAGAATGTTCAAACTCATATATACAGTATTTAGTGTTTTTCACTCAACCGACAGTCCGTCCATCGGAAGACGGGCAAATCCGGTGGCGCAAAGGTAAGAAACCTCGGCAATATCACACGGTTTTTAGGAAAAATTTGCACATAAAAAGGTGTTATGTGCAATAAATAAGGTGTGGTGACGGAAAATTACTCGAAACGGTAGCGCAGACCCAGACCCAGAGAGAAGTTGAAGGGTTCTTCGGTTCGGCTGGAGATGGGCTGGTCGGCCTTGTAGGCATAGGAGGCTCCGGGTTCGACATAGACCAGGAAGGAGGGGGCGAACTCGTAGCTGATACCGGCCATAACAGTGGAAAGAGGTTGTACCCCGTAGACTTTTTGTCGGTCGCTCCAATCGTTGGTGGTGTTGTCGGATTGAACCACAGTGGAGGTTTGTTTAGCTAAAAGTCCTTTTTCCAGGGCACCGCCGATGGCCATATACACACGTAAGTCGTCGTAGCGGTATAAATTTATGCCCAGACGCAAAGGGATACCGATGTAATGCAGCTCACGGTCGAGGGTGAATGTGGAGGTACCGGAAAGACCTTCCGTTCTGGAAAAGAGGTAGGTATAACTCAGGCCGGTTTGGATTTCCAGCCAACGGTTCAAGGGTAGACTCACCGACAAGCCCATCGTGAGGGGCATGGCGTATGTGGCATCGTAATTGCTGAGGCTGAAAGCCGGTATGTTGGTGGGGGCTGTCCAATCGTTACGGGAACTTTCGGCGGTACGCAAGGCCATGGGGGCGCCCTCCAGGACGTTCAGCCCATTGTTGTACGTGTTTCCTTTGGCTAATAAGGGGTTGTTTCCCTGGTTGGTGTTGACAAAGGATAAGAGTCGATTGCCGCTGCTCAGGTTGAGGCCGGCCAGCATTTTTTCTTTTTGTCGATGCTTTTTGGTTGCTCTGGCTCTGGCGTAGGCTTCTTCCACACTGATATTGCTACCGGTGTTCAGGGCCAGGAAGTGGGATGGATTGAGCTTCTCGAGGGTTTCCCGATTGGTGGTGTTGGTTGTTTCCGACGCGGCCTCGTTGGACTCGGTTTGCAGGATGCTGGGCGCAGTCGGTTCTTCTACGGTCTGGATATGAGTCGGTGTAACCAGTCGTTCGGTCACGAAAGGTTTGGAGTTGGCTGGCGCTTTGGGGGTGGTCAATGCTTTTTGCACTGCGGGTGGCACATCAAACAGGGCCAACGTGTCTGTGGGCTGGTTGAGCGGAGTGGGCAGCAGGAACAGCAACGCCAGGGAGGCAGCGGCAGCCAAACCGGCCGACCACCAGGTGAGAGGTCGAGGCTGATGGAAGGGTGGTGCCTCAGCCACGTATCCGTTTAGCTTGGATTGGCAGATACGGCGCAATGCGGCGTCTCCCAGCACTTCCGTGCCAAAGAGCGCGTCGAAATCAGGCGCCTGGGCTTCAAAACCGTCCAGTTTTGCCTTGATGGATCCTATGTCTTCCCTTTTTGTCATTGTTCACACGTATGAGGCCAGCATGTTTTGCAACAATTGCTTGGCCCTTGTCAGGTACACCCTGGAGGAGCTTTCGGTGATGCGCATCTGCTCCGCAATTTCCTTGTGGGAATACCCCTCGACGACGAATAAGTTGAAGACCGTTCGGTAGGTGTCCGGCAGGCGTTGGATGATGGCGACCAATTCGCTGGCCTGCAGCCGTTCAAGCACCCCGAAATCAGCGTCGCTCAAAGCGTACGCTTCTTCGATGGGTTGGCTGTACCCTTCATCCGCCTGTTTGCGCACATGTTCCAAGGCTGTGTTGACCATGATGCGTCTGACCCAACCCTCGAACGACCCTTTGCACTCAAAGTCGTCTATGTGAGAAAACACCTTCAGGAAACCGTCGTGCAACAGATCCTTCGCTGTCTCCCTGTCCTTGCAATACCGCAGACACACACCCATCATCTTGCCTGCGTAGGTCTCGTACAGGAGCCTCTGCGCCTTACGGTTGCCTTGCTTGCAATCCTCGATGAGTTGTTTTTCGGTGAGTGTGGTATCAGCCATCGGACATTATATAGATGAAACCTGAGTAAAAACGTTACAAAGGAAGCAAAAAAAGGTGAGTGGTAATGCATAGTAGTCGCTGGAATCTTGCATAGAGTGGGCTGGGGTTTGGTGATTAATGTGTAAACGCGCATAATGAATGTATCGTATGTTTTTATACGAATCAAAAATCAACCCTATTATACGTAAAAATGTATCAAAACGAACAAAGCGTGTATCATTTGTGATAGTAAAGTTGTAAAAAATAGAACAATATTTGTCGCGGAAACAGTCGTAAACGTTGAGTGTTGTTACTGATGGCTAATCATACA
>DOBD01000053.1:7176-8293 GCA_003506275.1 Bacteroidales bacterium
TGGGCAAGGGGCCTTTTTAAGGGTGTTCCTATCCTATGCCTACAATATGCATTTGTTTGTTATTGTGCTACTTGTCTTGTGTGGTTTTTTGTTGGTAACCAAAGGCCGCATTAAGGTGCCAGCCACAAAAATATCCTATCCAGGCATACCCATAGCCGTTGGCGTAATTTTTCTTTGGTTTGTTTATGTGGGCCTCTATACACTGGTGGGGCCAAGCAANNTTACGTGACGTATTTGCTGGTTGTTTTAGTGTGTTTTTTGAGTGTGTACAACATACTGCGTTCGGGTGTTCTCTCGCCCCAAGTGTTGTATGTCTCCATCGCTTTGCCTGGTGTCATTGAGGCTGTGGTTGTCCTTTTGCAGTGGGTTCACGTTAGCCCACCCACTTCGCCCTATTTTTCAATAGCCGGGACTGTTTCAAACCCCAACATAGCAGCCATGACCATCGTTCTGGCAATTCCGGCCTGCCTTGAGTTAGCAACCCGTACGTGGAAAAAGCATCGATACCTACTCCTTTTTATTAGTTCGCTTATGGTGCTATCAGTGGTGTTAACTCATTGCCGCAGTGGGTTGCTAGCCTTACTTATTATCTCAGCCATGTATGCGTCTCCGTTACTTGGCAAGCACCAATCAATCCTGGGAATAAAACCACCGATAATCAAGTACAGCCTGGTTCTTTTACCCCTGATGGTGCTCTTGTTTTTTCTGATCACTACTCATCAGCAAAAATCGGCAGGAGATGGGCGCACGCTGATTTGGCGGTTGTCAACCGAGATGGTGGCTCAGCGTCCGCTGCAAGGGTATGGTTACGGCTATTTTGAGAAAGCGTACAACCTGTATCAAGCCGACTATTTCAATGAGCAACCACGACCGGAAGCTGAGCAAATGAAAGCCTCGTTTACGGCGATGGCCTATAATGAGTACCTGGAACAATCGGTGATGGGTGGCTTGATAGGCGGTCTTCTCTTTTTGGCGGTGATACTGACTTTGCTGTTGAGTGCCTGGAGACAAAGGAGGCATTCGTTGGCACCATTGGCCGGGATGATGGCCTTTGCCTTGATGAGCCTGTTCAATTTTACCGTGGCCTATCCCATTCTTTTTGTGGGTTTTCTTTTTT
>DOBD01000291.1 GCA_003506275.1 Bacteroidales bacterium
CCTGTTCAACAGCCTGAACACCCTGTCCGAACTGGTGTACGGAGACGCGGCCAAAGCCAATGCCTACATCAGGCAATTGGCCGATATCTACCGCTACATCCTGGAGCATGAGGACACAAATCTGGTGCCCCTCGAGCAGGAAATCGACTTTGTCAAGCGGTATGTCAGTCTTCAGCAAGCCCGAAACGCAGGTAAAATCAAACTGGAGATGGATGTGAAGGAGGCGGTTGGCCGCCAGGTTCTACCCGTATCGCTGCAAATTCTGGTTGAAAACGCCTTGAAACACAATGTTCTATCTGAGGAGGCCCCTTTGAGTTTGAGCATTCGCTATTCGAAAGACTGCTTGGTCATAACCAATAACGTACAAAAGAAAACCCCTCTCGAGGACTCTCCCCAAACAGGGTTGTCTAATTTGAACGAACGCCTTAAACTCATTACCGGCAAAGAATTGACCATCACGCAGGATGCAACCAAATTTTGTGTTACCTTGCCCCTGGTTTAGTCACTAACAGCCAGCCATGAGCAACGCACCCCTTACAGCGCTTCTAATTGAAGACGAACGCCCGGCCGCCAGCAAGTTGATACGCTTGCTGAAAGCCGTGGCGCCCGACTTGGAGGTGGTGGACGTTATTCCCTCTGTGGAGAAGGCTGTGAACTGGTTGTTGCAGCACCCAGCGCCTGACCTTCTTTTCATGGATGTCCAACTCGAAGATGGGGTTTGCTTTGAACTGTTCGAACAAATCGATGTGACCATCCCCGTCATTTTCACCACAGCCTACGATGCCTACACCCTCAAGGCGTTCAAGGTGAACAGCGTCGATTACCTGCTGAAACCCATTGATCCGGAGGAACTGAAAGCCGCGTTGGACAAGTACAAGACCTACACCCAGCCCGCCCTCATCAAGACCGTTGCCAATCAGTTTCAGCACCGACCCAAGGAACGTTTTCTCATCAAAGTGGGCGATCACTACAAATCTATCCCCACCACCAGCATCCACGCTTGAACCGAATGATATTCTATATTTTTTCACTAGTGTCTATTAATATCTGTTAAAATCATTTATAACTATCAAATTATCAGGATGTATATTGCCAAAAACCTTGTCGCACATTTGAATTGGTTGCCTATCTTGGTGACCCAAAAAATTGCGATTATGAACGATGGTAGATACATTTTCAGTCAAGTTACAGATTTTCTCCCCAAACGATATTTTGAAAGGCTTATTGAGGCAAAATCCGACGATAAGACTCAACGATGGGATTTGACCTACTGGAACCAGCTGCTCGTTCTTATGTTTGGTCAGTTGGATGGCTGCAACAGTCTTCGTGAATTGACGGATATTACTACGGCACATGCCAAAAAATCCTATCATCTTGGTTTTGGAAAGACCCCAATCAACCGAAGTGTGCTTTCCAAGGCAAACCAACTCCGTGATTACCATATTTTTGAAGAGTTTGCATACCACATGGTAGAACTTGCTCAGAAGAAGCGTATTGATCAGGAATTTGAACTCAACGGGAAGTACTATGCCTTTGATTCCACCACCATAGACCTGTGTATGTCTCTTTTTGAGTGGGCAAGGTTTAGAAGCACCAAGTCCGGCATCAAGGTACATACACAACTTGATGTAGTGACCCAGATACCGGTATCGTTCAATATCACAGAAGCTGCCGTTCATGACGTGAATGCCATGGACTGGATTAACTACGAGCCGTTTGCCTGCTATATTTTTGATCGTGGCTACTGGGATTTGGACAGGCTGTACCGTATTGAGTTGCTCAATTCGTTCTTCGTTATACGGGAAAAACGAAGACCAAAGTTTGAAGTGGTTGATGGAGAAGATCTTCTGGAGGACACCGATAATATCTTGAGAGACCACACCGTGAGGTTCACCACAAAGGGAAATACAGAAAACTACCCATCCGAAATCAGGAGAATCGTGTATTATGAACCGGAACTCAAACGAACCTTCACTTATTACACGAACAATTTCTTTTTGAAGGCCAAGGACATTGCCTTCCTTTATAAAATAGATGGGTCGTAGAGACGTTTTTCAAATGGATGAAGGGACACCTGCGCATCAAGTCCTTCTGGGGAAATACGGAGAATGCTGTACGGATACAGGTTTATGTGGCTATCATCACGTACTGTACTGTTGCAATCATTGAAAGAACGCTTGAACTCAACAGAAGCATCTATGAAGTCATGAGAATATTGGGCAGTTCCCTCCTGGCAAAGGACAACATCAAGGAACTGTTCCAGCCTGTTGAAGCGGAGCAAACCCAGGATGACGGGCAGTTGCGATTGGAGTTCGAAGCTTGTTAACATAAATTAATAGACACTAGTGATATTTTTTTAATTATCAAATCAAATACGTTCTATTATTTGTGATTTGATACCATAAAGTTCCCATAAAAAGTAATCGACAAGTATCGTCATTAGAGTCAATGATACTAAAAATAGAAGTTGACACATAAAAATGTCGATAAAAGAAGTATACGTAGTCGTAATTGACGTTTTGCTCACTTTTTTGTGGCGAATTGCAACATTTAACCTTCTTGGTCAATTATATTCTCTAAATATACTTATCTTTGTAACCATGTAATGGATATATAATAATATGGAGCGCAAATTACTGAATCGAATCAAAGTCGTTCTCGCAGAGAAA
>DOBD01000178.1:0-143 GCA_003506275.1 Bacteroidales bacterium
AGGGATGCCATCCTTTTTTTGGGGGTTCCATCTATGGGGTTAGAGGGTGCTGCTCATGACGACTTCGACGCGGTTGTTTTGGCCGAAGAGTTGTTTGGCGAAGGCTTTGAGGGTAGCGGAGCTGAGCTGGCCAACGGCTTCGG
>DOBD01000178.1:163-6159 GCA_003506275.1 Bacteroidales bacterium
TTTCAATGTCGACACCTTCGAACGCCTTTTTTCTGAGGGCTTGTTGGACGTAGTTGTTGCGTTTCAGGTTGTCAGCGTGCTGCTTGACCATGAATTCCTTGACGTTGGTTACCATTTTTTCAGAAGGGCCCTGGGCTACCAATTCGTCGAGGATGGTGTTGATGGCATTGACCAGTTCTTCCCGTCTGGCGGGTTCGGTATCGAATACTATTTCCATGGAGAAGGTCGGAGTCGGCCATTTTTCAGCCGAGGCGCTTACCTGGACACCATAGGTGCCACCCAGTTTTTCCCTGATTTGTTCGGTGAAGAGGATGTCGAGCAGTTGGTTGAAGGCATCCAACTTGACCAGGTTTGGCAGGGTGTGGGGCAGTTTGCCGCTGTGAATGATGCCGATGGAGGCTTTGGGGGTTTCCAGCGCACGGGTGAAGCGGTTTTCGATGCGCCCTTTCTTCATGACCACGCTCTTCTTGTTGATGGAGGCCTTGGCCTTTTCACCGGGCAAAGAGGCAATATACTGTTCCACCAGGGGTTTGAGGCTGTCGAGGTTGACGTTGCCGACAAAGGTGAAAGTAAAGGGAGCAGCGTTGGCGAAACGAGCCTTGTAGAGCGACAGCATCGTGGCGTAATCGGCTTTCACCACGTCGTCGGTCGTAATGAAGCGTGCCCTGGGGTTGTTACCATAGGCGGCGCTCATCAACGAGTCGGTAAACACAACCATGGGATTGCTGGCAAAATTCTCCAACAAGCCTTTGTTTCTGGCCACAAACGAAGCGTAGGCTTCCTCGTTGGCATTCACCGCCGTGAAATTCAGGTACAGGAGCTGCATGGCAGTTTCGAGGTCTTTCACGGTGGCGTTACCACTGATTTCTTGGGTGTAGGCATCGAGAGAGAACGACATACCCACGTTCTTGCCGGCCAGGACCTTTTTCAACTCAACGGCGTTGAAGGGACCTACCCCACCGATGGATTGGACAGATTCACCGGTGATCTGGTTGAAAAGGCGGCTCATCAAGCGAATCTCGGGCATATGCTTGTCGGGAATGACGGATAGACCACCCAGGGCAAAGCCACTGATCAAAACCTCGTCGTCCTTGTTGGTCGTTGGCTTGACCAAGACAGTCGCCCCGTTGGAAAGGGTCCAGGTGGTGATGCTGTCGACAGTCGTTGACTTGACGACGCGCCCTTTAGCTGGCATTTCAGCCATGAGGGGTTCGGTGATGGCCTCATCCACATAGGCTTCCAGCGGTTCAGCGTCGATGCTGGCGAACAGGTCCACAATCGCTTCTTTGCTGGGATAGGTTTCCTGGGTGGAACCCATGATGGCCAGGACTCTGTTGTTGTCGGGAATCATATTGGACACGACCTGGTTGATGGCGGTGAGAGGTATGTGCGGCATGAGTTGCTGCATGGTGGTGTACAGGCTGGTAATGTCGGGAATGGGCTCCTGCCTGAGGAAATGATTCACGTATTGTTGGACGTAATAATTACTGCGCTGCTTGTCGCGTTCGTTGTAGCGTTTTTCCAGGTTGCTCTGATAAGCCGCCTTGGCTCTTTCATACTCACCTTCCGTAAATCCGAACCGTTTCACGCGGCTGGCTTCCCGAATCAAGGTTTCTATGGCCGTCTGGCTTTCACCAGGTTTACCGATGGCCATCAGTTGCAGAGCGTCCTTTGTTTGAGCAATCAGGTATTCACCGTTGTCCACCCCGGCGTACACAAAAGGTGGGTTGGCTTCCTGCATCTTTTCCTCCAGACGGTTTTGAAGCATCATGCTGATCATGTCTTCCATAAAGTCGTACACGAGGTAGTCGAAACCCACCTTGCGTACGGCCGGCACAGCGTCACGCTTGTAAAACAACAGAATCTGCGTATTGGGATTTTCCTTGTCGGTGGCGATGGAAACAATGGGCGCTTCGTTGTCGGGCACGGCATCGTAGTGGCGTTCAGCCGGATTGACGGGAGCCTGGACATCGGCAAACAGGGCCTTGATGGAGGCTTCCATCTTATCTACGTCAACGTCACCCACGATAACCAGACCTTGCAAATCAGGCCGGTACCAGGTGGCATAGTAGTTGCGGAGCACATCAGGCTTGAAAAAGTCCACCACTTCCATTTTGCCAATGGGCAGGCGGTCGGCGTACTTGCTGCCGGCAAAAATATCGGGCAGCAGGGTTTCCAGCATGCGTAACGACATGTTCTGACGGGTGCGCCATTCTTCATGTATGATCTTGCGTTCTTTCTCAATGTCCTTGTCCCTGAGCAACAGGAAACTCGACCAGTCATGCAGGATGAGCAGGCAGGAATCGAGGGTGGACGGACGGGTGGGTACGGCGTCGATGTTGTAAATGGTGTAGTCGAAGCCGGTGGCCGCGTTGAGGTTTTGGCCGAATTTCACACCGATGGATTCCAGGTAGGGTATGATGCCCACACCTGTTTCATTGTTGGGAAAGTTTTTGGAACCGTTGAAAGCCATGTGTTCCAGAAAATGGGCCAGACCGCGCTGGTCTTCGTTTTCCTGGATGGAACCTACCTTCTGCACGATGTAGAAGTAGGCTTGGTTGGCCGGCAGGTTGTTTTGACGGATATAATAAGTCAATCCATTGTCCAGTTTACCGATGCGTACGGCTGGATCAACGGGGATGGGCGGCATTTGCTGTTGAGCCAGCCCCGCAAAGACGGTGATGAGGTAAAAGACCAAAGTCCAGATCAGTTGTTTCATTGTTGTTGGTTTATAAGGGTTGTTAATTATACGTTTGAATGGGTTGAAAGGGAATTTGTGGGTTGTAACTGCTTGTGGCAGGGGTCACTCGGCAGGCTGGCCGTCGTCCACCCATTCCAGCAAATCGCCGGGTTGACAGTTCAACTCCTTGCATATAAGTTCCAGGGTACTGAATCGGATGGCTTTGGCCTTGCCGGTTTTCAGGATCGACAAATTGGCCGGCGTGATGCAGACCCGCTCGGACAGTTCGTTGAGCGAGATTTTGCGCTTGGCCATCATGACATCCAGGTTGACGACAATTGACATAATCGGAGTGGTGTTGAGGAGTGGAAGTTCAAATGGTCAAGTCTTGTTCTTCCTTGATGCTGGACCCTCGGCCCAACACATCGGCGAACAGGAGTACGACAAAACCCAGCAGGAGAACCAGCGGATCGGTTTGATCCCACTCCAACTGGTATGCGGCAAACTGGAATTGCTGTTTAAGGGTAAGGTAATCTATCAGCGACATGGCCTGGCCACTTACATAGAAAATCAGCAGGGCAATACCGATGCAGCGCATGTGCTTGATGTTTCGCCTGTCGAAAATGGACTCACGGCTGAGCGCCCGCATCAACCGGAAGAAGCGAATAGGAATGTACACCATGATCAACAGGACGACAAACGCCAGGATCTTTTCCAGCAATTTGATCCAGGTGAAACCTTGCTGGTCAGTTTCAGTAAGCGGTGCCCGCAAAACGCCCTGGTCGTAACTGATGGGCAGGGTGTTGCCGGAAACCAGGTTGACGAGGGAGTCAGGGTAGTGGGTAATTCCTTCTTTGGCTTTGAGATAAACGAAATGAGTTTCGTGGGCCTTGTCCTGGCCATCTTCCATACCTAGTTTGAAACCCTCCCAGAGGTCGCCCATGGACAGGAGAATCATAAAAACATAGGCAGCTACGGCCAAAACAGCAAGGGTCGTGAGACGCAGGGTGATTCGTGGTTTTCCCATAGTTGGTTGATTGATGCCGCAAAGATACACGTGTTTTTTGTAAAACAACGCTTTTTTATTGTTTTTCGATAATTTTTTACCGAAAAAGCTAAAAATCGTGAGCAATGCGTTCCAAGGCTGGTTTGTTAACAAGGGTGAGGGTTTTGCCCTCAAGGTGTATCAACCCTTCCGCTTCCAGGGCTTTCAGTGTTCTGGCCAGCGAAGGCCGTTGCACCCCAAAGTATTCGGCCAGTTGGGTACGACTACGGTTGAGCACCACCACAGACTGTTCGGGTGTTGTTTTTTCGAGCAAAAAGAGGGCAACCCGGTGGCGAAGGCTTTTGAGGGTTTGATGGTGAAGCTTGGCTGCGTACTTGGCGGTCAAATCGGCACTGAGGGCCAGGAAGTTCTGAAGCAGGGTTATGTTGCGACCGATTTCTTCCAGCCAGGCGGCCTTGGGGATACGCAGAAAAGAACAGGGGGTGAGACTCAATACATCGAAGGGATACCGCCCTTCTCTGCCGTATAAAAAGGCGGTGGCCATGGGCATGACGGCTTCCTGGCGTTCCAGTTCCAGTACGTTGCCATCGAGGGTGTTCACGCGCAGACTCACTTGGCCCTTCACCAATAGCAGCATGTCCTGAATGGGATTGTGCTGACGAACCACCAGACTGCCTTTGGGTACCTGCACCAGGGCGCTGGCGTGGCGTTGCAGGAAGGCGTCGTGTTCGGATTGTCGGAGCCCTTTAAACAAGGGACAAGAATCCATGTATGCATCCTCTTTTCCCTTATCTTGATGGTGGCTACATTCATTCATCGGTTTTTGTACCATTCAGTCATCGTATTCGTCAAAGGATTAACGGCTTTTGAGTGTATCGCTGGCAAATATATCAATATTTTACTTGTTAAAAAAACCCAACAGCTGTAAGGTGTCACCAGGGTGACAGATTTGGGGGTAACGAGGGATTTATCATTGCCATCACCAATCCACACATCAACACGTATATGACTCAACTCAGAAACCAATCCGTCGGCAGCATTGTGGCCGACCATTTCAACACAGCCGCTGTTTTCAAATCCGTCGGTATCGATTTTTGCTGCGGGGGACATCAAAGTTTGGAAGCCGCTGCGGCTGATCACGGCCTCAACCTGACCACGCTCGAAGAACACCTGGCCGAAACCATCAAAGCAGGCGACGGAGGCCTCCCCGATTTCAAAAGCTGGAGCCTGGATTTCCTGGCTGATTACCTCGTGAACGTCTACCACAGCAAAGCCAGAACCATGTTGCCTGAATTAAAAGCGTACACGGAGAAGATAGCCGAGGTGCACGGTGCCAACCACCCTGAACTGTTGGAAATTGCCGACGCTTTTCGCCTCATTCACAGCGAAATGCCCCTCCACCTCAACGAAGAAGAGGACAGCCTGTTTCCGGCCATCAAAAAGGCCTTACTCACGGGCGATGAAACGGCAAAGGCCGTCATTAAGGCTGCGTACGACGGCATGATGAATGACCATGTACTGATAGGGGGCACCATGGACAAGATCCGGGTGTTGAGCCAGGATTACCGGTTGCCGGAGGACGCTTGCAACACCTACCTGGTGACATTCAAACTATTGGAGGCTTTTGAGGATGATTTGCACATCCACGTGCACCTGGAAAACAACCTGCTGTTTCCCAAAGCACTGGCCTTGAGCTAAGGTATTTTCTGGGGTTCGTCTTGCACCCTTCTCATTTTCTCCTATCTTTGTGTAAGACGAACTCACTGAAAAATTCATACTCTATGTCCCTCATGCACAACTGGTTCGAAGGAAAGATCCAGTACGAAAAGCTCTCACCGGAAGACGGTCTTCAGAAAAAAACCACCGAGACCTATTTGGTGGATGCCCTCAGTTTCACCGAAGCCGAAGCCAGGCTGATCAAGGAAGTCGCGCCCTTTGTCAGTGGTGAATATACCGTGGCCAATATCAAGCGCGCCAAATTTTACGAAGTTTTCGATGCCCCCACCGGTGATCGTTGGTACAGGGCCAAGGTCCTGTTTATCGTGCTCGACCAGGAAAAAGGCACGGAGAAACGCGTACCTGCCACCATGCTGATCCAGGCTTCCGACATCCAGGAGGCCCTTAACCGCTTGAACGAGGGGATGAAAGGTACCATGAGCGACTACGAAGTAGCTATGATTACCGACACGCCTATCTTGGACGTCTTCCCGTACGCAGCTGTCGAAGAGTAGAGATTAAACCCATCATGCCATGTCTGTCAGCACCAACCTCACGCAGATCAAGGCCACCTTGCCCCCGTCGGTAACGCTG
>DOBD01000178.1:6257-6447 GCA_003506275.1 Bacteroidales bacterium
CCACCTGCAGACCAACAAGGTCAAGCAGGTGGTACCTTTTGTCGGGCTCATCCACAGCGTGGACTCCCTGAAACTGTTGCAGGAAATCAACAAGGAAGCGGCTCACATCAATCGCGTGGTACCCTGCCTGTTGCAAATACACATTGCCGAAGAGCCGGGCAAGTTTGGTTTCTCACCGGATGCCTGCACC
>DOBD01000267.1:0-181 GCA_003506275.1 Bacteroidales bacterium
TTCATGGATGAATCACCGAATCAACGGTGATACAAACGTGTCTTGAACCAAGAGGGTGTCTTAACGTGTTTACCATCTAGACACCCTCTTTGTTCCTTCGATCCCGCTGCCCTTTGGCGGGATTGGGTGTTGACGAGGGCGACTTTGACGAGAGGCACCAGCGGATGCTTTGAGATCGGCA
>DOBD01000267.1:219-4227 GCA_003506275.1 Bacteroidales bacterium
CGTCAGGGGAGCGGGATCGAAGGAACACAATGATGCCACCCTTTACCCCAGAAGCCGGTTGTTACAAAACTGAAAGCATCCTTATCAATTCCGACAGGAAGGGACGCGGAATAACCGTACTTTTACCCCCATGACACACCGATGCAAAAACACACTGGTCCTGGCGCTGCTTGGCATGGCGTTGACCTTACCTGGAGCCCCTATGAAGGCTCAGAATCCCATCGTCCGCAACCAATACACCGCCGACCCCTCAGCCAGGGTGTTCAATGGAAAGGTCTATCTCTTTCCCTCCCATGATATCAAGGCCCCGGAGGGTAAGAATCTGCGGAAAGATTGGTTTTGCATGGAAGATTACCATGTGTTCTCCTCCGGCAACCTGACNNGATTGGACAGACCATGGTCGCATCGTCAGCCAGGATGATGCACCCTGGGTAAACAGCACGTCGTACAGCATGTGGGCACCCGACTGTGTGGAACGCAACGGCAAGTACTATTTTTACTTTCCGGCCAACATCAAAGCAGACGGCAACGGGCGCAGGGGCTTTGGCATCGGTGTAGCCATCGCCGATAAGCCGGAAGGGCCCTACAAAGCACANNCCCGAACCCATCAAAGGTGTAAGCGGCATTGACCCCAACGTCCTGATTGACAAAGACGGCCAGGCTTATCTGTACTGGTCACAACAACACATTTTCGTAGCCAAGCTCAAGGAAAATATGCTGGAAATCGAAGGCGAGCCCCTCATCATTCCCAACTTGCCCGGCAAAGGCCTCAAGGAAGGCCCCTGGGTCTTTGAACGCAACGGTTTGTATTACCTTACTTTCCCCCACGTGGAAAACAAGACAGAACGCCTGGANNGAATACGCCATCGGGCGCCATCCCATGGGTCCGTTTACCATGACAGGGGTCATCATGGATGAATCACCCACAGGTTGTTGGACCAACCACCACTCCATTCTACCTTACAAAGGGCAATGGTACCTCTTCTACCACCACAACGATTACTCACCGAACTTTGATAAAAACCGGTCTACCCGAATAGACAGCCTCTTCTTCAATGAAGACGGCACCATTCGCAAGGTGACCCCCAGCCTACGAGGCGTAGGCATGAGCAGTGCCTGGAAAACCATCGAACCCGACCGGTACAGTGCCCTCAGCCCATCAGGTGCCAGCATTGCCCTGCACGACACAGCCAGGCCGTTTGAAGGCTGGAAAACCACCTTACAACAGAAAGGTGCTTGGCTACGGTACAACGCCGTTGATTTTGGTGGCAAACAAGCAGCGAAGATCGAACTGAAGGTCAAAGCCACCAAAAAAGCCATACTTGAAATCAGGCTTAACAGCGAAAAGGGTCTTCTACTGGGCAAGGTCACCATCAAACCCAGCAAAACCTGGACCACAGTAAGCGCCAACATTACCAAGGAAACGCCATCCAAAGCTGACCTCTTCTTCGTACATGGAGGTGGCGCCACACTGGATATTGATAACCTCCGCTTTGAACCCTCGGCAGCCTCAGCGTCCACAACCACCTGCATCAATCCCGTTATGTGGGCCGACGTGCCCGACATGTCCATCACCCGCCGTGGCGAGGATTACTACCTGATCAGCACCACCATGCATTTGATGCCAGGCGCTCCCGTCATGACGTCCAAAGACCTGGTTCACTGGGGTATCGCCAGCTATGTATTCGACAGCATCACCGACAACAACAAATATAAGCTGCTTGATGGTACGGTCTACGGCAGGGGCCAATGGGCTTCCTCCATCCGTTTCCACAATGGTTATTTCTACGTGTTGTTTTCCCCCAACGATCAACCGTTTCGTTCCTTCATCTACCGGACCAAGGACCCCAAAAATGGACGATGGGAATTGATTACCCGCACCCAGCATTTTCACGATGCCTCCTTGTTTTTTGACGACGACGGACGCGTATACGTGTTTTACGGCACCGGTCAACTCAGGGAATTGAAGAGCGACCTCACGGATGTCAAACCGGGTGGTGTAGATACGGTGTTGTTTAAACGGGATGCCGAGGAGAACAGCTTGCTGGAAGGCAGTCAGGTCATCAAGCACCAAGGCAAGTATTACCTGCTGATGATCTCCTGGCCCCGCAACAAGCCCCGTCGACAAGTCTGCTACAGAGCCGATCAGATTACCGGTCCCTACGAGAAAAAAGTCATTTTGGAAGACAACTTCGCCGGCTTCCCCTACTGCGGTCAAGGCTGCATCGTCGACGACACCAAGGGCAACTGGTACGGCCTCATCTTTCAGGACCGAAACGGCGTGGGCAGGGTGCCTTTGCTCATGCCTGTACGTTGGGAAGACGGTTGGCCCATGCTGGGTGATGAAAACGGCGACGTACCCCTGACCTGGGACGTTCCCCTCAAACCGCACGATACGGGCAAACGGCTGGTGGAAAGCGATGACTTCTCTTCCAAAAAGCTCAAGATCAACTGGCAATGGAACCACAATCCCGTCAACACAGCCTGGTCATTGACCGAACGCAAAGGCTACCTGCGCCTCAAGACCAGCCGGGTGGTGAACAACCTCTTCCTGGCCCCCAACAGCTTGACCCAACGCATGGAAGGCCCCGTTTGCAGCGGCGTGGCGGCCTTTGATGTGGCCGGCATGAAGGAAGGCGACGCTGCCGGTATCAGTGCATTCAACGGTGATGCCGGTGTGTTGGCCGTTGAGATGAAGCAAGGTCAGAAATTTGTGGTACTCTACGAATTGTCGGTCCGCCTTGACAACACCAAAGCCGTTTTGAGCGTGGACAGCACCGAAAAAGCCAGAGTGGCGCTCAAGCAAGAAACGGTTTTTTTACGGGTAGACGGCGATTTCAACCTTCGAAAAGACCTGGCCACGTTCCATTATAGCTTGGATAACGTCAACTGGACCCCTATGGGTGGCCCCTACAGAATGATTTTTGATTACCGACGCCTGTTCATGGGCAGCAAATTCGCGCTGTTCAACTTCGCCACCAAAACGACTGGCGGTTACGTGGACGTCGATTTCTTCCACTACACCAAGCAACCGAACAAGGTTAATTAATGAACCGACACACAGCAACCTTTACCAAACCATACCCCCTTTTTATCATCATGAAATTCATCACGTTTGTTTCCTGTAAGGCTCGGATGTCCAAACTACTTTTGGCAACTTCAGCCATTCTTCTTGTGGCGGGCACGCTGGCTGCGGCCCCGCTGCGTCGTCCCGTCTCACCCAATCAGCCCATGTACCTGGTACATATTGATACCTGGAACTACGCAGATCCCCAGAAAATCATCGACCTTGTTCCTGAAGATATCAGACCTTACGTGGTGATGAACATTTCACTGTCGATCAGCCACAATGTAGAAACCAGCCGCTTCCAGGTGGCTGAATACGGCTATGAGATTGCCAAGTCCTGGTTGCGCACTTGTGCCCAAAACAGGATGTGGGCTGTTGTTCAGATAGCTAGCGGCGGCTTTTCCCAGTTTTCCGACCATGATCTATCTGTATATAATGAACTATACCGCGATTACCCCAACTTGATCGGTATCAACTACGCCGAACAATTCTGGGGGTACGATGATCCCAGTGACCCTCTCTCCCCAAAATGGATGGATCGAATCAATCACTTTGCCAACTTACTTGAGTTGAGTCACCGTTACGGTGGCTATGTCTTTGTGAGTTGGTGCGGCAACCAATGGAGTCCCCCCATCAATCCGATCGGCATGTTGAAACGTAGCCCTGCCTTTGCAAAAGCCTGCGAAACGTACACTGAAAACTTCCTATTGTTTGAAAAATACACGCAAACCTCCTATCAAAGCGACATGGAAAGCATTTGCCTGGGCTCCTACCTGTCCGGCTATTCGGGCGGCTACGGTATTCGTTACGATGATACCGGTTGGAGCGACGCCACCGGTGAACACGCCAACTTTTCCATGGCCACCGGTGCTGCCGTTCATCTGGAACACATGATGCTTACGGGATCGACCATGATTGACGGACCCGAGCTCATTTGGACC
>DOBD01000010.1:0-3931 GCA_003506275.1 Bacteroidales bacterium
GTCGGTGCCCATATTGAACCGGGCGATATCCTGATTGGTAAAATTACTCCCAAGGGTGAATCTGATCCCTCTCCTGAAGAAAAGTTACTGCGTGCCATCTTTGGCGACAAGGCCGGAGATGTCAAGGATGCTTCCTTGAAAGCAACACCGTCTCTCAGGGGTGTGGTGATAGGTAAACGACTATTCTCCAAGGCAGTTAAGAACCGTAAATCCCGCTTGACCGACAAAGCCCTCTTGCCCCGCATCGACGAGGAGTTTGAGGATGAAGCCGCCAAGTTGAAGGCTGTACTGGTTGAAAAGCTGTTGGTTTTGACCAACGGCAGAACATCCCAAGGCATCAAGGACAACCTCGGTACTGAAGTCATCGCCAAGGGAGCCAAATTCTCTGCCAAAAATCTGAGCGAAATCAATTACGCATCGATACAGATCAGTAAGTGGACGACAGACGTTGCCAAGAACGACATGATCCGTGACCTGATTCAAAACTACCTGCGTAAATACAAGGAACTCGATGCTGCCATGAAGCGCAAGAAGTTCAACATCACCATCGGCGACGAACTGCCTGCCGGTATCGTACAGATGGCCAAAGTCTACATCGCCAAGAAACGCAAGATTCGCGTAGGTGACAAGATGGCCGGCCGTCACGGANNTCACGGAAACAAAGGTATCGTTTCCCGCATTGTACGCGCCGAGGATATGCCCTTCCTGGAAGACGGAACACCGGTGGACATCGTGTTGAATCCCCTTGGCGTGCCCTCGCGTATGAACCTTGGGCAAATCTTTGAAACAGTACTCGGTTGGGCCGGCAAGGAACTGGGTGTCAAATTTGCGACCCCCATCTTTGATGGTGCCAGTCTTGATGACCTGAATACCTGGTCCGACAAAGCCGGTCTGCCCCGCTATGGCAAATGCCACCTGTACGACGGAGGTACCGGCGAACGCTTCGACCAACCAGCCACCGTGGGTGTGGTGTACATGCTCAAACTCGGCCACATGNNCAGCGTTTCGGTGAAATGGAAGTCTGGGCACTTGAGGCTTTCGGTGCCGCACACATCTTGCAGGAAATCCTGACCATCAAGTCTGATGACGTAGTCGGGCGGAGCAAGGCCTTTGAAGCCATTGTTAAGGGTGACCCCATGCCGCAAGCCGGCATACCTGAATCGTTGAACGTATTGCTTCACGAACTGAGAGGGTTGGGTCTAAGCATCCAAATGGACTAAGTATTAATTGTATATCATTTCATACACACTATGGCTTTTAAGAAAGAAACCAAAGCAAAAAGCAGTTTTTCGAAAATTTCAATCGGATTGGCTTCCCCCGAAGAAATCCTTGAAATGTCGAGCGGTGAGGTATTGAAGCCGGAAACCATCAACTACCGTACTTACAAGCCCGAAAGGGATGGCTTGTTCTGCGAGCGGATCTTTGGTCCGGTCAAGGATTACGAGTGCCATTGCGGTAAATACAAGCGTATCCGGTATAAAGGCATCGTCTGCGACCGTTGTGGTGTGGAAGTAACCGAAAAGAAGGTCAGACGTGAACGAATGGGGCATATCCAATTGGTGGTACCCGTCGCCCATATCTGGTATTTCCGTTCACTCCCCAACAAGATCGGTTACTTGCTCGGCCTGCCTACCAAAAAACTGGACGCCGTTATTTACTACGAACGCTATATCGTCATTCAACCCGGTATCCTTGAAAACGAAGGTGTCAACAAAGACGACCTGCTGTCAGAAGAGGAATACCTGGAAAAACTCGAAATGCTGCCCCGTGAGAACCAACTCCTGGATGACACGGATCCCAACAAGTTCATTGCCAAGATGGGAGCCGATGCCGTTCACGACATCTTGCAACGCATCGATTTGGATGAACTATCCTTTGAATTAAGGCACAAAGCCAGCACTGATACCTCGATGCAGCGCAAGAATGAAGCGCTCAAGCGCCTGCAAGTCGTGGAATCCTTCCGCTTGGCCAAGACCAGGAATAAACCGGAGTGGATGATCATCAAGATTGTTCCCGTCATACCCCCGGAGTTGCGTCCGTTAGTACCCCTGGATGGCGGCCGTTTTGCCACCTCCGACCTCAACGANNCATCCGCAACAACCGCCTCAAGCGCCTGATTGAAATCAAGGCTCCTGAAGTGATTCTGCGTAATGAAAAGCGTATGTTGCAGGAAGCCGTAGACTCACTGTTCGACAACTCCCGCAAATCAAGCGCTGTCAAAACTGACGCCAACAGGCCACTGAAATCCTTGTCCGACTCACTCAAAGGGAAACAAGGTCGTTTCCGTCAGAACCTGCTCGGTAAGCGTGTGGATTATTCGGCCCGTTCCGTTATTGTCGTTGGTCCTGAGCTGAAGATGCACGAGTGTGGTTTGCCCAAAGACATGGCTGCTGAATTGTTCAAGCCGTTTGTCATTCGCAAACTGATCGAGCGTGGAATCGTTAAAACCGTCAAATCGGCCAAAAAGATAGTTGACCGCAAGGATCCGGTGGTATGGGACATCCTCGAATACGTCATGAAGGGTCACCCCGTCCTGTTGAACCGTGCCCCGACGCTGCACCGCCTGGGTATTCAGGCGTTCCAACCCAAACTGATCGAAGGCAAGGCCATTCAGTTGCACCCCCTTTCCTGTACAGCCTTCAACGCCGACTTTGACGGTGACCAGATGGCCGTCCACTTGCCACTGGGCAACGAGGCCGTGCTTGAAGCTCAATTGTTGATGTTGGCTTCACACAACATCCTTAACCCAGCCAATGGTGCTCCTATTACCGTGCCTTCTCAGGACATGGTCCTTGGGTTGTACTATATTACCAAGTTCAGGCCGGGCACTAAGGGCGAAGGACTGACGTTCTATTCACCCGAAGAAGCGACCATAGCCTATAACGAAGGTAAGGTGGCTCTGCATGCCAAGGTGAACGTGCGTGTTAACGACAGAACGGTTGATGGACAGCCTATTAATCACGTGATTGAGACATCTGTCGGTCGTGTCATGGTCAATGAGTTCGTACCCGAAGAAGTGGGTTACATCAACGAAATTCTCACCAAGAAATCCCTCAGGGATATCATTGGTCGGGTAATCGCCACGTGTGGGGTGGCCAGAACAGCCCAGTTCCTCGATGATATCAAGGACCTTGGTTATTACATGGCCTTCAAGGGTGGTCTTTCTTTTAACCTGGAAGACGTGATCATTCCCGCAGAAAAGGAATCCCTGGTTAAGGAAGGGTACGAAGAAGTTGACAACATCGTGATGGAATACTCCATGGGTGCCATCACCAACAACGAACGTTACAATAAGATCATCGATGTTTGGGGTACGGTCAACACCAAGTTGTCCAATATTCTCATGCGTCAGTTGGAAAGCGATAACCAAGGTTTCAACTCGGTCTATATGATGCTGGATTCCGGTGCTCGTGGTTCCAAAGAACAAATCCGACAGCTGTCTGGTATGCGTGGTTTGATGGCCAAACCCCAGAAGTCTGGAGCAGAAGGTGGTCAGGTCATTGAGAACCCCATCCTCTCCAACTTTAAGGAAGGCCTCTCTGTACTTGAATACTTTATCTCTACGCACGGTGCTCGTAAAGGTTTGGCTGATACGGCGCTTAAAACTGCTGATGCCGGTTACCTGACCCGTCGTTTAGTCGACGTTTCACACGATGTCATCATTACCGAAGACGACTGTGGTACGCTGCGTGGTTTGGTAGCAACCGAAATCAAGAAGGTTGCCACGTTGTACGAACGTATTCTGGGCCGTGTTTCCGTCCATGATATCTACCACCCCCTCTCCAACGAACTGTTGGTTGAGTCTGGGCAGGAAATCACCGAAGACATTGCCAGAAAAATTCAGGAATCACCCATCGAACGCGTCGAAATCCGCTCCGTACTCACCTGTGAGTCCAAGAAGGGTGTTTGTGCCAAGTGTTATGGCCGTAAC
>DOBD01000010.1:3937-4375 GCA_003506275.1 Bacteroidales bacterium
CATCGCTGCCCAGTCCATTGGTGAGCCTGGTACACAGCTGACACTCCGTACCTTCCACGTGGGTGGTGTCGCCGGTAACGTCAAGGCTGATTCAGCCATTGTCGCCTCCAATGACGCTCTCCTCGAAATCGACGAGCTGCGTACTGTTGATGTGGTAGACGAAACAGGCAAGACTATAAAGATTGTTGTCAGTCGTTACGGTGAGCTGCGTCTCATCGAACCGGTGACCAAGGTCGTCCTGACCACACAGAACATCCCTTATGGATCCAAGCTCTATTTCAACCCCGGCGTGGTGGTTAAGAAGGGTGACAAGATCTGCGAATGGGATGCCTACAACGCTACCATCATCTCCGAACAATCCGGTAAGCTCGAATTCGAGTTTATTGAAGAAGGCGTGACCTTCCAATCCTACACGGATGATACGACGAAGATGAAGGA
>DOBD01000263.1 GCA_003506275.1 Bacteroidales bacterium
AGCCAGAAAAGGGACTTCAATGAACACTACCGACAGGTACAGTGGGACTACTACCAACTGTTCGGAGACGACATCATTGCATCTGTGAGGCGTTTAGGGCTTATCACTTACAGGATTGCGATGATCCTTTCCGTCCTCAGGATGGCCGATGAACTGGAGTTTCCTCCNNAGCGATGATTATCTCCAGAGTGTTGATGCGGCACACCGTCCGCGTGTACAAGGAGCTTTCCAGCCACGAGCTGTACAAACCGGCGGCCGAAGGCACCAAGCGCCAGAACCAGCTGCTCGATGAACTGCCCACAGAGTTCGGAACAGCCGAGGCCATTGACACCGCGGGCAAGATGGGCATCTCGCAGAAGAGCGTGGAGCGCTATCTCAAAGAATGGCGGGAGGCCGAACTGATCCGGCGTGTTTCCCACGGCCACTACCAAAAGACAAACCCTCAAACCGACAAACCCTCACAGCCCTCAACCGAGGGAATCCCTTCAGATGTTAAACCTCAACCCAATGACACTCAATATGAAACCTCAACAGAAGAAGATCCTGATTGACAACGGGCACGGCTGCAATACAGCCGGAAAACGCTCCCCTGACGGCCGGTTTAGGGAATATGCCTGGACGCGGGAAATCGCCCGTGCCGTCGTGGCCGACATCAAAGACCTGGGCTATGACGCGCAGCTGCTGGTGCCCGAAGAATACGACGTAAGTCTCTCCGCCCGCTGCTACCGCGTGAACTGCAAGTGCGATGAATACGGTAAACGCAACGTTCTTTGCGTCTCCATCCACGTAAATGCCGCCGGTCACGGAGACCGCTGGTACAATGCCACCGGCTGGTGCGCCTACACCTGTAAAGGCCAGACTACCAGCGACAAACTGGCCGACTGCTTATACAGGCAAGCCGGTCTTTGGCTCCCCGGACACCGCTTGAGAACGGACTATTCCGACGGCGACCCGGACCAGGAGGCGGAATTCGCAATTCTCAGGAGGACTGCGTGTACCTGCGTACTCTCTGAAAATGGCTTCCAGGACTGCGAGGAAAGCCTCCGTTTTCTGGAGTCCGAAGAGGGCAAGGAGGCCATTATCGGGCTTCACGTGGACGGCATTCTGGACTATATTGACCCCAACAGGCCCTATGGTTACAAGGATTTGCAGAAGCAAAGGCGACAACTTAAAGTATAACTTGATATATTGAAATATAATTGATTGATTTTGTGCGATTTTTATTTGCATTTAAGAAAACAGTTTTATATATTTGCATCGGGGTTTGGATATGGCGATATCCAAGCCCCTTTTTGCATTAAGCCATAGCCGAACCCCTTTTGTTACTTAAACAAAAACTTTAGGCTATGATTGCTCTTCCTTCCATCGCTTTCGGCGGCTTCTCCGGCTCGGCAAAGGGTGTTACGGCGCGTTACCAAGACGGCCGTAGCATCCTTTCTCTGAAGTGCTACCCTACCGGCGAAGCGACCATACTCCAGCTTGCCAGACGCACCTCACTGAAGAAGATCACCAAAACCTGGCCGACGCTCACCGATCAGCAGCGGCTGGACTGGGAGCGGCTGGCGGAGCACGCCAACGGACAGAGTGTCTTTGGGCAAAAGGCAAAGCTCTCCGGCATCAACCTCTATGTCCGCCTCAACGCCAACCGACAGATGGCTGGAGAGGAACTCCTCGCCGATGCTCCGGCGGGCAATGTGGCTGCGCCGAACGTTGAGTACTCCAACATCTACGTGACTCCTGACCTTGTGGCCATCACCGGCATCAAGCACAAACCCGCCCCCTTCAAACTCGTCGTGAAGATGTCGGCCTGCCAGTCGCCCGGCGTCAGCAACGGCTGGGACAAGACCGTGATTATCAGCGGAGACACGGAGGATGACTGGGGTGAGGCCGATGTGACGGAGCTCTATCTCAACAAGATAGGCGTGGCAGCGACACCGGGCCAGAAGGTATTTGTGGAGACCTATTGGCTGGATACGGAGACAGGTTTCACGGGGCAAATCCAGCGGGACAGTGTAATCTGCGAAGGCGAGGCGCCTTATACCAGACGGGTACGCGCTACGATGGACAGCCTGGATCCGGAGGAAGAGAGCAACGTGACGGCCCTTGATGTGGATTTCTCCACCGGCGCTCCGGTGGCGCAGTTTAACGCCGTTTGCCTGGGGCATAGCAACGTTGCGTCCTCCGAGGTGCACCTGGATCAGGAACTTCCTGCTGAGGTTGTCGGTACTGGCGTCTGCCTTGGCCGGGCCAATGGACCAGACGGGAAGATTATTCCGCAGTCCTACCTGGTTTGGATTCACAACAACGACGGCAAGGCTTTGATGACTTTCGCTCACCGTGGCGGTTACTATGTAAATACCACGGAGTGCTTCGGTGCCGGTATCCTTTACTAACCCTCAATCTGAAACGCCATGTTCAACAGTACAGGAAATAACTTCGGTGCCGGCCAGATCCAGTTCAAGGATTACCAGGCAGAGAACTACGTGGTACTGAATGCGAAGTTCAGCTTTGATCCCACCAGCGCAGACTACCAGGCTTGCGACCAGCTGGAAATCTACGTGCCGGACCTCAGCATAGACCGCAGCGCAGTGGGTGCCGTCTTTCTCCGTTTCGAAGAGGCCCAGCATTATTCCTGGGGCGATGCCATCTATGACGGCGGCTCTGTGCTCAAGTCCTGGGTGAAGGACAAGAACACTATTGTGATCGAGAAGCAGCCCTGGTTCGATGCCAATGGCCCGCTCATCATCTACA
>DOBD01000083.1:0-715 GCA_003506275.1 Bacteroidales bacterium
CGCATCAACCCCTGCAAGGTCAGGAAAGACGCCTGGCCAGCCTGCTCCCAGGTCTTCTCGTCCAACAGGCTGTTACGTAGCAGATTCTTTTCTTTGCTATACACCGCCTCCTGTTCTTGACTCATGTCACAATACACCGTTTCTTCCAGCAGCAACGGTAATTCAGGTGTCACCTCCTGCTTGGTTCGGCGTAGCAAGAACGGCGTGATGAGGGCCAACAAGGCCGCCTCCCTGTCTTTGTCCTCCTTGGCAATGGGATTCATATATACTTTTTTGAACACTGCACGAGGACCCAACATGTGTTCATTCAACAGGTTGAATTGAGCCCACAAATCCATGAGGCTGTTCTCCACCGGTGTTCCGGTCAACGCTAGGCGAAAAGCCGCTCGTAACCGTTCCACCGCCTTGTACGTCAACGCGTCCGGATTTTTAACGTACTGGCTTTCATCCAGTATCAGGTGGTGCCNNTACGTGGTCAACACCACATGGCTATGGCTAAAAACACGACCACTATCTTTGCTTCTTAACCGTTTGATGCCCGTATACGTATACACCTTGAGTTGAGGGGCAAACCGTTTGAGTTCCTGTTCCCAATTATAGACCAGGGAGGTAGGCACCACGATGAGGGAGGGCTGCGTCGTTGCTTGCTGCTCAAGGTACGCCAGCAAAGCGATGACCTGCACCGTTTTGCCCAAACCCATATCGTCAGCCAATA
>DOBD01000083.1:732-4520 GCA_003506275.1 Bacteroidales bacterium
TCTGGGTTCAAGCATCACCACCCTTGGATCCAGGGCATGAGCCAGGCGAAACTGGTGTTTCCCCAGCACCAACGAATCCCCCTTCGTCTTGGCAAACAAACACACTTCCCTGTAATGGACAAACCAGGCTTCAGGCAAGATGGCCAACGTTCCGTCCGGGAGCACATACTCCCGACGGTTCTCAAGAATGTGGTGACGAAACCGACCAAACGGAATCTCGAACGCACCAAACCGAACCAACGCCTGCACATCAAACCAATCAAGCCTGGCATCAACCGTCATCGCCACTGCCACCTCTCCCAAATAATACTGTTTATCCAGGTGCTGCTCAATGGTATACGTTTCCAGAACCTCAGGGTGCGCACGCAGCCAGTCAACCAGGTTGTGCGTATTATCCATCATGACCTCGTCTTGCACAGGAGGCAGGGCATAATGGTTGGCGCCAACTTGTTTTAAACCCTGCGTGGTCAACAGCCCAATACACGCTTGCTCCCAGACCTTATCCGTTGTAAACCACCGTAAGGCCGTCCTTTCTGCCTGTTCCTCCACCATAACGATGGTTTGCCTGGTATGATCGGAGGGGTATTTCTTTCCTTCATAACCAAAAGACACCACTAATGCCGGACAACCATCCAACCCACTTTCCAACGACAAAAACGCTTGCCGCTTTGGCACAATGGACAATACATCCAATCCTTCAGTATGCACCGTATGATGCTGCAAGCACGTGCGCACGAAGGTCTTCACATACGTATTCACTGAAGCAGGAGGCACCTCAACGTGCTCTTTGGTCAAAAACGGCCTGATTTTTTTGGCATCCAGGTAATCAAACACATACAACACCTTATTCAACACCACAACAGCCGGTTCCTGGCAGAGCACCGTCATGGTCGCACCAAGCAGATCAACCTTGCCTTGTTCTCCCAGTACTTTTAAGGAATAACGCAACCCGGTCGGTCCGTCCACAAAACTAAACACCACTGAGGCCTTCTCCTCCTGCACCTTCAGCCTGTCATCAGGCCACAACGTGCGGTTTTTCAAGTCTCCCCTAGCATAGAGTGCCAGGCCAGCCGCCGGCAACAGTGGCACCATTTTCAGAAGGCAACGCTCAATAAAGGGTCTGATGTAGGTCTCCACGACAGAAGGCTGGACAGACGCCAAAAAAGCCGTCGTCGTTTTCTCCCTTGAATAGCTCCTCATCAACGCCTTATCGTCATAACCGGCAGCCAACCGCAGGATATCGAGGGCTGTCCGATTCAAACCAGGCCATTCGGTAAACGAGGCTTGTCCTGTTTCCAGTACCACCAATTCTCCGTTGGCCAAGACCTCCACACGTGCAGGCTTCAACAAAGGGCCCCACTTGGGATGATGATACACCGTAAGAATGAGTTGTTCAGTCATGGTCCAAATAGCGGCACAAAAGTAGGCTATCTCTCGCATTTTGCGAAACGCAAATGGGGAGAACAGTTATTTTTCGTTGGTGAGCCAGAAAATCCGTACCTTTGCAGGCATTTGAAACAGAGACCTCGGTTAACCAGACGGGGCAAACATTGACAGTATGGAGACAGTATTGAGTGGCATCCGGTCAACCGGCAACCTGCATTTGGGAAATTACTACGGCGCCTTGCGGAACTTTATCCGCATGCAGCATGAAAACAACTGTTTTTTCTTTATCGCCGACTACCACTCCCTCACCACGCACCCCGACCCCAAAACCCTGCACGCCAACGTGAAAGAAGTGCTGTGCGAATACCTTGCGGCTGGTTTGGACCCCGAGGTGGCCACCCTCTATGTGCAAAGCGACATGAAGGAAGTCATCGAACTCTACCTTATGCTCAACATG
This sequence comes from Bacteroidales bacterium, assembly GCA_003506275.1. GTDB lineage: Bacteria > Bacteroidota > Bacteroidia > Bacteroidales > UBA1402 > UBA8389. The sequence goes on from DOBD01000083.1 coordinate 2,576, forward strand.
CACGCCTACATGGGTGAATTGGCCAAAACGACCTCCTTCAAGGAAAAAGCCAGAAAACAACCGGAAAACGTCAACGCAGGCCTGCTCACCTACCCCACCTTGATGGCGGCCGACATCCTCATCCACAACGCCGATAAAGTGCCTGTGGGCAAGGACCAGGAACAACACCTGGAAATGACCCGCAAGTTTGCCCGCCGCTTCAACAACTTCTACGGCGTGGAGTTTTTCAAGGAACCCCAGGCCTACAACTTCGGCGAAGAACTCATCAAAATCCCGGGATTGGACGGCAGCGGCAAGATGGGCAAATCGGAAGGCAACTGTGTCTACCTGTGCGATGAGCCCAAAGTCATCGAGAAAAAGGTGATGAAAGCCTTGACAGACGGTGGCCCCACAGCACCCAACGCACCCAAGCCCGATTACATCGAAAACCTCTTCACCATCCTCAAGGTCGTCTCGACCCAGGATACCTACGAGTACTTCGATGAGAAGTGGAACACCTGCACTATTCGCTACGGGGATCTGANNAACACCTGCACCATCCGTTACGGGGATCTGAAGAAACAACTGGCGGCTGACATCATCCAGGTGACCAGCCCCATCAGGGAACGCTACCTGGCCATTAGTCAGGACGAAGCCTACCTGCACAAGGTGACCACCGAAGGCGCAGAAAAGGCCAGAGCCAGCGCCACCAAGACCATCCGCTCGGTCAGGGAAATCATGGGATTCAGAACCTTTTAATGGGTGTCATTGATCACATCACCAATCAACTCACGTAACGCTTCCAGTTTGGTTTCCATGCTTTTGTAATCAGACAATGGCCTGACGTCCTCCTTGCGGCGTGGAGCATCCAGCGAAGCATCCAAGAAATCTGGTGCATGAACGTTGAAGTAATCAGCCAGTTGAGTCAACCTGGTAACGGTAAAATCAATTTTCCCATTTTCCAGTTTGGAGTAGGTGGTCGGTGAAAAATCCAGATCATCGGCCACATTTTGTTGGGACAAACCAGCCATCTGCCTGACGCGAAGGAGCTTCAGACCTATAATGCGGTTTAATTCGTAGTTGATGGTTTTGACAGCCATGGATCCGAATACTTGGTGCTGTCAAAATTACGACCCCTTGGCACAGCCGGCAACGACTTTACCGCAGGAATACTGCTTTAAATGACGGTTTATTTCCTTAAACGCACGTTTCAACGCCATTAGGCATGAATATTTATCCAATATTCAACCTTGTACTCGCCGTACCTGTTGAAGTTGATGAGTGTACGTTGCGCTACCTTCTTTATAAATACCATGCTCATCCCATCGATCGATGTGTACGCAACCGGAAGCATGCACAATGCGTTCACCATCAAGCAGCAATCCCACGTGGACCACAGCTCCCGCCTCGTTTTGAAAAAAAGCCAGATCANNATGGAGACTTGTTGACTGGCATCCCTGGGTAACAACAGGCCACAAAGTGCAAAAACCACCTGAATCAGACCTGAACAATCCATTCCCATGACGGATTTTCCTCCCCAAAGATAAGGCGTTTGCAATAAGCTCATCGCCAGTGAAACAGGGTCGCGCTGTTCATCAGTAATCCCTTTATCAATGACTTGTTCACCAGGTAACAAACGGCTACCTGCCGGGAGGATGGCCCGTCCATCCAATGTCTTGCAAGAACATGTCGGCGGCACTGTCAAGACCCTCGGAGATTCAAAGAGGTGCAGCGCCTCTTCCGAGGCTAACAGGTGCAGTTGTTTTGTTGCACACCAACCCTCATAGCCATCATCCAACACACGCACCAACGCCCAGGCCTCTTGGTGTGTAAGGATCATCAAGAGTTGTCCATGCAATACCTGCGTCACCTGTTCCGATTTTTCAGTTGGCTCAGCTCTAAGGGGAATGAGGGGTAATACACAACAAGCAAAGGATTGATGAAGCCTGGCTTCCGACACGAGGTG
>DOBD01000305.1 GCA_003506275.1 Bacteroidales bacterium
GAGCAGTTAGGCTCGCTGATCGACTTGATTAACGATGCCGAGCAGTTGGGCTCGCTGAGCGACTGGATTAACGATACCGAGCAGTTAGGTATGTGGGATACTGAGCAGCTGGGAGTATTCAATTGAATAAATGATGTAACGGCACGGTCAGGGCTTACCCAGGTGTATTTTTGATTTACTTGTTGACTTCATGATTCGACTCCGAACAACGCGTTGCTTCGTTATTTCCCTGCTCGTGGGGCTTTTCTTCGTGGCACCTGTCCAGGCGCAAAACATCTGGCAGATTCAGGACAACGGTTTGACCTTGATTCATTTCGGCAAACGGTTTGACTACTTGTTGCCTCATGTGGTGCAGACCTACCACAACGCCAGGCAGTTTCACGGCACGTTGTGGGATTACCCCGATAGTACCGATACCTATGTCATTCTTAGTGATTTCGAGGATATGGGACATGGGGGTGCGTTGGTCATGCCTTTCAGCCAGGTGCAGTTGGGGGTGGCTCCGTACAGTTTCGCCTTCAGCATCATTCCTTCCAATGAGCGCTTCCAATGGCTGTTCAACCACGAGTTGACCCATGTTGTTATGGCGGACAAGACCAACCCGCAGGATCGTTTTTTCAGATCCTTGTTGCAGGGTAAGATTCGGCGCAACGAGGAGAATCCGTTGTCGGCTTTCTGGAGTTACCTGACCACGCCGCGCTGGTATGCCCCTCGTTGGTTTCACGAGGGCATTGCCTGTTTCATGGAAACCTGGATGTCGGGTGGTCTGGGACGTGCCATGGGCACCTACGATGAAATGTATTTCCGTAGTATCGTTAACGGCGGTCAACGGTTGTATTCGCTCATCGGACTCGAGACCGAAGGTACCACCATTGACTTCCAGGTGGGTGCCAACGCGTATCTCTATGGCTCACGTTTCATTACTTACCTGGCCTATGCCGAAGGGGTCGAAAAATTGAAGGCGTTCTACAGTCGCAGTGACAGCAGCAAGGCTTTCTACGCCCAACAGTTCAAACAGGTGTACGGGCGTTCCATTCACCAGGTTTGGAAGGAATGGATGGAGTGGGAGCGTGCGTTTCAGGAGGAAAACCTGGCTAGGATCAAGGCCTATCCGCTCAGTCCTTTTCGCTCGTTGACCGACAAGCCCTTGGGTAATGTGTCGAAGTTGGCATTCAATCCTTCTACGGGCAAGCTCTATGCGGCCATCAATTACCCGGGCATCCTTTCCCAGGTTGCTGAAATCGATGTTCAATCCGGCCGTATCCGTAGATTGGCTACTCTCGATTCGCCCGAGCTGTATTATTCCACTCACCTGGCTTACAACGCTGCGGATGAAAAAGTGTACTTCACGGAACAAAACAGCAAATTCCGCAGCCTGGTGGAGGTGGATGTGCGGTCGGGGCGTAAGAAGACCTTGCATCCGATGACACGGACCGGCAACCTGGTGTTCAACCCGACCGATAAAAGCCTGTGGGGGGTGCGGCACGACAACGGTAACGCCACCCTGGTGACCTTGCCGGCTCCCTACGATAAGATTGTGCCTGTTTATACGGCTCCTTTTGGTCGGGTGTTGTTTGACTTGACCATCTCGCATGGGGGTGACAAGTTGGTTGCTTCGTTGTCGGGTGTGAAGGGTGAACAGGCGCTGGTTTGCTTCGACCTCAACCGGTTAAAACAGGGTGATGTGAGCTATGAGACGTTGTTCGAGCTGGAGGACAACACCTTGACGCAGTTTTCGTTTTCTACCGACGACCGTTATTTGATCGGGACATCGTATTTTACGGGTGTCTCGAATGTGTGGCGGTTGAATGTGGCGACCAAGGATTTTGAACTGTTGTCGAATACGGCGACGGGGCTTTTTTCGCCGCTGCAGTATGGTGCGGACAGTTTGGTGGTGTTGCGTTTTGAACGTGACGGCATGGTGCCTGGTGTTATTCCTTACCGGGTGCTTTCGGATGCCAACGCCATCGATTACCTGGGTAATCAGGTGCATCAGCGCAACCCTGTGGTGGAGGAATGGTCGTTGCCGCCGGCTTCCAAGGCGGTGGGGGCTTCCACTGACCTTGTTTCTACGCCTTATCGTCCGCTGCGTGAGATGAAGCTGGCCAATCTTTACCCCGATATCGGTGGCTTCAAGCAAACGGTGGCGTTGGGTTGTCGGCTGAACTGGCGTGATCCGCTGGGTGTCAGTAATTTGGAATTGTTTGTCGCCGGCTCTCCCTGGAGTCCGTACGAAAACAAACAGAAAGTGCACCTCATGTTGGATTGGAGGTATTTCAACTGGCACCTGACGGCCAATTTCAATCAAACGCATTTCTACGACTTGTTTGGTCCCACCAAACGCAGTCGGGCTGGTTACGTGGTCGGGCTGGATTACCGGCGTAACTTTTCGCAGAAACACCCTTTCAAACGGTACTATGAGGCTGGTCTCTACACGTATGGTATGTTGGAAGTGCTACCGCAGTACCAAAACGTGGCTAGTCCTATCCGCGCCTTTCAGGCGGCGCACGTGGGGTATGGTCTATCAAAGCTCCGGAAAACATTGGGGGGTGTGATGGACGAAACGGGCTATTCCTGGGATATTTCTGCGACGAGTTATCTGGCTCAAGGGCGTGTGTACCCTTCGTTCGTGTCTAATCAGGATGTGGGCTTTTTGCTGCCTGGCCTGCGTAATACCAGTTTTTGGATCCGCAACAGTGTGGGCCAGTCGCTGGGTCTCCGTGCCTCCGGTTTGTCTCATTTTTATTTTGGTGGTTTCCGCAACAACTATGTGGATTGGCAACCGTCTGAACAATACCGTCTGGCCCTGGCTTTCCCTGGTGCCCCGATTGACGACATCAAGGCCTACAACTACGTGAAAACCATGGGCGAACTCAACCTGCGTCCTTTACGGTTGCGCAACGTGGGTACCACCTGGTTGTATCCCACGTTTATCAAATCGTCGTTGTTTGGTACGCACCTTATGACTAATTTTGACAGACGCTCTGAACGCGCTCACCTTTTTAACCTGGGTGCCCAGGTCGATCTTCAACTGGTGCTTTTCTCCTACCTGAAAACCACCTGGTCGCTCGGCTACGCCCGCAAACTGCAAGCCCACACCCCAACCACAGACCAATGGATGCTATCACTCAAACTACTCGGCGATTAACAAAAAAGGATGCCATCCTTTTCAAAAGGATGCCATCCTTTCTTAAGGGATGCCATCCTTTCTCAAGGGATGCCATCCTTTTCCGAAGGATGCCATCCTTCTTAATGCTGATGCTGTTGCCTTTTGCCTTGCTCGCTCAGCCGCAAAACCAGTCTCAGCCGCAAGGCCACACGCTGTCGCAAAAACTGGTGTTTTCACCTCACTGGATACCCCAGGCGCAATTTGCCGGTTTTTACGTGGCTCTCGACAAGGGGTTTTATAAGGAAGCCGGGCTGGACGTGAGCATCGTGCACCCCTCAGCCGATGTTTCCTCCCTTGAATGGCTCGAAAGCGGCAAGGCTGATGTAATTTCCACCTTCCTGATGGATGCCATCAAAAAACGGGTCAAGGGGCATGAGCTGGTGAACATCGCTCAGCTGTCGCAACATTCAGCCTTGATGCTGGTTGGTATGAAAAGTCGGGGCATCCATACCGTGGCCGATTTGAAGGGGAAAAAGCTGGGCATCTGGACCAGTGGATTCGACGACATTCCCTTCGCATTCATCCGCGAAAAACAACTCGACATGGAGGTGATACGCATCCTGAGCACGGTCAACCTTTTTCTCATGGGTGGCATCGATGCCATGACCGTCATGCATTACAACGAATACGACCAAATCATCAACAGCGGCATCAACGAAGATGAACTGACGCCCTTCTATTTTGCCGAATATGGGTATGACATACCAGAAGACGGCTTGTACTGCCTTGAATCGACGCTGAGCACGAAACGCGCAGCCTTGGCCGAATTTGTCAAGGCTACCCTCAAAGGCTGGGAATACGCGGCTCAACACAAAGACTACGCCCTCGACCTGGTCATTGCGGAGATGAACAAGGCTCACCTCCCCAACAACAGGGCCCATCAACGTTGGATGATCGAGACTATCATCGAACATCAGCAACCCGGCAACAAAGCCATCAAACCAGGGCAATTGTTGCCTGCCGATTTCAACAAAGCCCTGCGCATCATCCGAACCAACGCCAATCAACCAGCCATTGATTTGACCATGGATGCTTTTTACCACGGACTGGCACACTGACAAACGTCACCCATGAATGCCTCAGCCATGAAAACCAACAGTCTCTCTTTTAAGATCATCATACGCATCCTCTTTTTCACCATTTTGTTGGGTGGGGTCATTTTCACCACCTATTACCTGTTCACACGGGGGCAGATTGAAAAAGCGGCCCGCGACAAAGCCTTCTACCTGGCTGAAAACACCAAGCAAAAAATCGAGGAAATCATTCGTCCCGCCGAATTGATTCCTCAAAACCTGGCCTGGATGATGGAAAGTGGAGCCATTCCCAAGGATTCCATTTATTCCTTCCTGGAAAAACTCGTCAGGCAGAACCCCATCATTTACGCCAGCGCCATCGCGTTCGAACCCGATGCCTACGCGCCCGGCGTCAAGGCCTATGCCCCTTATGCGTACCGGGCAGGCGAAAACATTGAATCCACCGACCTTTGGTCATCCAGCTATAATTATTTTAGTTGGGATTGGTATCAGATTCCGGCCCTGCTCAAAGAGCCGTATTGGTCTGAGCCCTATTACGACGAGGGGGGAGGCGCTGCGCTCATGTCCACCTATTCGGTTCCTTTTTACATGCAGCGTAACGGAGAACGTTTTTTCGGAGGCATCATCACCATCGATATTTCGTTGGAATGGTTGACCGACATCATGAATTCCGTCAAAATTTTTGACAAAGGGTATTCGTTCCTGATTTCACGGTTTGGGGTGTATGTGGCTCATCCTGAACACAAATACATCATGAACCATACCATTTTCACCCGGGCCAAAGAACTCGACATGCCCGACCTGCGTGATATCGGACGTGACATGATACACGGCGTCAGCGACTTGAAGTCTACTACCTTGAAGGATTTGGGCCGCGTTTCGATCTATCATACCCAACTGAGTTCCACCAAATGGTCGTTGGGCGTGGTGTATCCCCATCGTGAAATGTACGCTGGGCTTTACTCGATGAACCTGATTATAATCCTCCTGTCCCTGGGTGGCCTGGGTATCCTGCTCTTTTTCACCATCCGCATCATTCAACGCTTGCTCAGTCCGTTGACCCTGTTTGCTGGTTCAGCCCGCGAAGTGGCTTCCGGTAATTTTCAGGCCAAACTGCCTGCTGTTCAAGGTAGTCTGGAGATGAAGGAGCTGCACGATTCGTTCGCCTACATGCAAAAGGCCCTGGCCGACTACGTGGTTGACCTCAAGGAAACGACCACCGCCAAGGAGAAGATTGAAAGTGAACTGCGCATCGCCAAGGAAATCCAGATGGGTATGATACCCCACATCTTTCCTCCTTTCCCAGACCTGCCTGAAATTGATCTGTATGCCAGTCTCTTGTCGGCCAAGGAGGTGGGCGGTGACCTTTACGACTTTTTCCTGCTCGACGAGAAGACCCTTTGTTTTGCCATTGGTGACGTGNNTCCAGCTTCGTTGTTCATGGCCGTCACTCGTACGTTGTTGCGTTCTGTAGCTAACCGCAGCCTCGCCGCCAACGAGATAGTCAGTGCTGTGAATAAAACCTTGTCGCTCAACAACGAATCGAATATGTTTGTCACTTTCTTCCTTGGTATTCTCGACATCCGATCCGGGGAACTGAGCTATTGCAACGCCGGTCATAATCCGCCGGTGCTGATACGGGCAGCTGGTGAACAGCGCTTCTTCAACTTGACCAAGGCCATACCGCTCGGGCTCTTTGACAGCCATGGATATGTCTGTGAACGCATTCAACTCGAACGGGGTGACCGTATTTTCCTGTACACCGATGGGGTGACCGAGGCCGAAGACAGCGACAACAAGCTGTTTGGCGATGATAGTTTGTTGTTGGCCATTCGGGAGCACCCGCAAGCTTCTCCCCGTGAACTGATTGACTACGTGAACAACGCTGTTGCCAAACACGTGAACGGCAACGTACAATCGGACGATTTAACCATGATGTGCATCAGTTATTATGGAAACCACAAGTAGTAACGTATTGATTCTTCGCAACGATGTGAATGAACTTTCTCGGGTGCAGCTCTTTCTGGAGTCGCTGGAAGAGGCTGGAAACGTGCCATCTTCGTTGCTGATGCCGTTGAACCTGGTGCTGGAAGAGGCCTTGACCAACATCATCTTTTATGCCTATGAACCGGGGACGGTCAACGAAATCCGGCTTGACTTCGTCACGTACGCTGATCGGTTGGAGATTACGTTGACCGATAGCGGTAAGCCTTTTGACCCGACGGTTTCGCCCGATCCCGACATCAGTTTGTCGGCTGAGGATCGTCCCATTGGCGGGCTGGGTATTTTTTTGATCCGTAAACTCATGGATACGGTGGATTATCAACGGAAAAATGAACAGAATATACTTACTCTGAGCAAACAACTTACATCATGACCATTACCTCAACTCCCTACCAACAAGGCGTCAATGTGGCCATCGACGGCAGAATCGATACGGCCAATTACCTTGAGTTTGAACAGGCAGTCAACGCGCTGCTCAATGAAGGCGTCAAGCAACTTTTTTTGGATTGCAGCCAGCTCAGCTATATCAGTAGCTCGGGTTTGCGTATTTTTTTGTCGATTCAGAAGAAAATGATGACGTCGGGTGGATCGTTCCGCATCTACGGCATGCAGCCTGGTATCAAGGAAATCTTTGACATTTCCGGCTTTTCTTCCATCTTTTCCATCTTCGCGACCAAGGAGGAGGCGGCCGGGTAAGGCCTGGTGGTCTCGTCAACGTTTATTGGACGTATCTCTTATGGAGTCTTGGTAAGATGAGAACCATTTCACTGATTGTGATTCATTGCAGCGCTTCCCGTTGCGACCGACCGCTGGATCCTGAGGCTATCAGGCTGATGCATAAGGCCAGGGGGTATGCGGATTGGGGCTATCATTACTACGTGCGACAGGATGGGTCGGTTTGTCCCATGCGCCCGCTGGAAAGGGTGGGGGCGCATGTACGGGGGCATAATCTGGAAAGCATTGGTGTGTGCTACGAGGGTGGGCTGGACAAGGAGGGTAAACCGGCTGACACGCGCACCGATGAGCAAAAGAAGGCGTTAGCCACGCTGGTGAGTGAACTCCTGCTCCGTTTTCCTGCTGCCAGGGTCGTGGGGCACAGGGATTTAAGCCCCGACCTCGACGGTGACGGCACCATCGAACCCCACGAATGGCTCAAACAATGCCCCTGTTTCAACGTCTAGCCAAAAAAAGGGATGCCATCCTTTCTCAAGGGATGCCATCCTTTTTCATGGGATGCCATCCTTTTCTAAGGGATGNNTCTAAGGGATGCCATCCTTTTCCAAAGGATGCCATCCCTCAAGCTGGAATGATCTGATTTTTTTGCAAAGTAGACTTTCAAGCGTTACTTTTGATGTAACCAACTAAAAACCATGCTAAACCGATGAACGATCAACTGTTCTTGTCGATTGGGTATCTTATAAGTTTGTCGGTGGGAGTCTTTGTACTCCTACAGTTCGCCATTGACAAGGAAGCCTGGAAGTCCTCCTCCAAAAAAGCGTTGATGAGTATAGTAGGAATTTGGTTGTTAGCCGGTTTCTACTTTTTTGTTTATG
>DOBD01000312.1 GCA_003506275.1 Bacteroidales bacterium
TGCTGCCAGCAGTCTAACCGTGACAGACTCATACCTTCGGTCAGCGATGTCTGTCGTTTCCAATGAACCCTCCACCTATTTTTCGCCGGCTTATGTGGGTAATGGAACAGATCACATGAACCTTAATGTGCTGGACCTTGCCGCTAGCGGCTTGCTGGCTGGCGATGAAATCGGCGTTTTCGATGCCAACGTCTGTGTGGGGTCTGTCCGACTAACAAACGACAACCTAACCGCTGGCTATTTATGTCTAAAGGCTTCAGGCAATGATAGCTTGTTTGAGTGGGCAGACGGCTTTACGGCGGGACATCCCATCACTCTGTCTCTGTACAGGGATCAAGCGCAGCGTCCTTTGAAGCTGACCCCGCTGGAAGGCAACGAGACAACCTTTGAACCAAACGGCTCCTTGTTTGGCCGCCTTTCCATCCCTACCGACTTGAGCCAAGCGCGGGTCATGTCAGTGACTGCCCTGCCAAATCCGTTCAAGGCCTCCGTGACCCTGCGGATTCAACATGATNNAATGATGGGGAAGAGGAAGTCACTGTTTCCTTGTTTGACCTAAGCGGCAAATTGGTGAAGCAACTCTTCAAAGGCCAGGTTAACGGATGGCATGATGTGGTGTGGGACGGCACAGGCGCCAATCAGGAAAGCTTGCCGGCTGGGGTCTATGTGTGCAAAACCAATGAACATGTGATGAAATTGATGAAGGTGGAGTAATCAACGGATTTGTTCCGTGTTATCCCTATTCTTCAAAGATCACCGGTGCCATGTAGCGATAACCTTCCTTATAGGAAAGGTGTTTGTTGTGCTGCAACCTGCCAATGATAATGGCAGGATGTGTGTTAAAGTTGGATGCAAAGGATCTCAAGCTTGCATCGTCCAATGGCAGAGAGGCGATGATGGCAGCTTCTTCTTCTCTACTCAAGGTCCATTTGATGGCGAAGTCATCGGCTTCCCTTTCCTTCTTTATATCCGGATTGGAGGTTGAGGGCTGTTCCAAAAAAACATCCTTTTTTCCATGTAGAAGGATGTGTCCGGCTTCATGAAAGAATGTGAACCAAAAAATATCGTTGCGCTTGTAGCGACCAGTCAATTGGATAAGGGGTGTGTTATTCAGCCAACGCGTGGCGCCATTAATCGGGGCTTTATTGATGCATGGTGTGTGGACCACCTTGACGCCAGCTAAAAGGCATATGTGCTGAAGTTGATGGAAGAAGTCAGTGGGGTGGTTAGCCATGAGGGTTCTTATCAGTGGCAAACTTTCCCTAAAACGATTGGTAGCGTATTCGTTTGCTACCAATGAGGAAGCTTGAATTTCGCCCTTTCGTAGCCAGGCAGAAATGGCAAAAGGATCGTTGGTTTGGGCTAACGAGATTCGGAAAGCCACTTTCAACGATTGGTTCAAAAAATAATTCTCCCAAGCGGTATGGTTTGAAAAGCCAAAGAAGGCCAATAAGGCCATTGTTTTCTCTTGAATGGTGTTTGCCTGTTCCAGCCAGCCTTTTTTTATCATTTCGGCCAAGGGGAATTGTTGTGCCCAAGGAACAGCCATATTGATGACTTCTTTGTTTTTTTCTCTGGCAATGTATTCATCGTAGGCTTTTTGATGGTTCATCCAGAAATTGGCGGGAATCCTGGTCGCGTTTTCAAACTGAACGGCCATATCAGGCGTAATGGAGCTTTCACCTTTGAGTACAGCAATGATGGTTTTTTCCGGCTTGCCAGTACGTAAAGCGAATTCTTTTGGTCCCATGTGCATTTCCTCCAGTTTCTCTGCCAGGGTTTCACCCGGATGAGGCCTGGATTGTGGGTGATATTGGTTAAATGTTTTCATGGGTAACGTTCTTAGTGGTAGTCTACGATTTCAATTATTTCAACACCAGATATTTCTGTCCATATATATCTACCGTCAGCGTCTGTAGGAATAGGATTTTGGTGAGGAGTGAATATGAGTCTGTATGGCTGGTCTAAATCACAACTCCATTGTCCTTTTCTGTCATGTATTAGCTCGTGGTAATGACCGGGTAAATACCTTACCTCTTCCAGAGTGGTGGCATCTAGCAATTGGGTGAGTCTCCGTTTGAGAATCGAAGCCCTGGGTCTGCCAAACGCTTTCAGCATTTTCGAGTCATCATTGGCAATTTTTTCCAATCTTTTATCAGCAAATGTGATTCTCACCGCAAAGATAGATTCTATTTTGACTAATAACAAATGTAAGTCAAAAAATAATTCATAAGATCGTTTTTTTGTTTTTGTATGTACCCTTGCCCTTATTTCTCAACCACCTCAATGTAATTCGTTTTGAGCGTGTATTTATAGTACTTTCCGGTGTTTGTACACAACACCGAGAATGTTTCCAATCCACATAAGGGACCGTACAAGCGGAACGTGCAAATGTCCGTTGCGGTGATGTACGGGGTGGATTTAAGGTGAGAATGCATGATGTCAGTCACCTTATCTCCGTTGGGTAACTTTGTCATGCCCGGAATCAGTCGGGAATGAAATTTTTTCCACTCAAGAAGGTTGCCTGACAGGTCTGTCCTGAACAAATAATCGTTGCCAAAGGGTATCACACCTTCATTGGGCGTACCCATCAGTATATACAACCTGTATTCGTTGGTGTCCTTAAGGAGGACAAAGTTTGGATTGTACCCGTTTGGAATCGTCACGTTGTATTGGCTGTCGGAAAGCAATCTGATGATGTTGTGTTTCATCGCCAATAGTTCCTGCTCAAGGGGCGTCAAGGCCCTCGTTACCTTGGAGACAGTCATCGGAAAATCGAAAAACGTTGAAAAGTAGCTGTATTGTGCAATGCTCTTTTGCTGTTCTTTATCCAGGTAGGTCACAAAGACCGTGTCTTCCGAATGGCTCACGACATAGCCGCCGTAGTTCTTTTTCAGCTTTTTGTCTGTCAACAGCAGGTCGGTGGAATTCCATGCAGCCTTTTCGTACTTATACAACAGATCAGATTCTGCGATGATTGAATCAAAGACTGCTTTCAAGCGATCGTCTTGCGAAAACAGGTTAAACGAAATCGCTAACAGCAGCACGAGGATACTGATTTTTTTCATGAAGGATAGGATTGAAAGTTCTCCGATATAAGCGCTTCGTTATTAAAACTCCTTGACAGCACGCAGCAGCCGGGTCGCATCGTTTTTGTCGGTAAACAGGCCCGTGCCGTTTGCAAAGGTCATTTCCCAGGCTTGTGAGGCATTCAGTTCGGTGGAAGACCAATAATAACCGTGAAAGATGGAGTAGTTATTGAGCTTGACCACAGTGTACATGAGTTGAAGTTCGTCTTTTGAGGGTAAAAACCAGGTGCCGGCCGGCTCCATATCGTAGCAGAACTTGGCTGCATAGGTGCCTGCCCCCAGCGTGTTGACGATGGCCAGCGTATTGGCCTTGCCAGTCCCAATGGCCGTTCCGGTAGCCCCGGTGACGACCTGGGTGCCATTAGACCAGGCAATGCCGTTGCCCACACCGACCTGATCGTATTCAGCGCACACTAGCCCGTGTTTACCGGTGGAATCCACGAAAAACACAATGCCATTATCATAACGCGTACCAATGGCAGCCACCGTAAACGTCAACATATTGCCATACGAGGTGCCCAATCCGTTGGTGGCATAGGCGCGCACGTAGTACGTGCGGCCCACTTCCAAACCACTGAGTGCCGAGGTGTACGAACCACTGCTCACGGTTTGGACTGTTTTTGTCGGAAGGGCCACCGTTGGGGCAGGTAGCGTGTCCCAGCAGATGCCACAGGCCGTGATAGGATCACCTCCATCGTCCTGGATGAAGCCGCCGCTGGTCGCCGTTGACCCGGTGATGTTGCTAACCGTCGTTGTCGTCAAAGGCACGACCCCGTCTTTTGTGGTAAACGTCAACTCATTACCGTAGGTGGTACCAATCGCGTTGGTGGCGTAGGCACGGACATAGTATTTCGTGGCACTCAACAACCCCGTCAGATTCACCGAAAAAGAGCCAACTCCGCCGCCATTCGACACGTGGTTGTCGGAGACGGTTGGCGAAGCATTGGTGCTGTAACAAATACCCCTGTCGGTGATGGCAGAACCACCATCAGAGGAAATATACCCCCCAGCCGAGGCAGAAAATGCCTTGACGGCGGTGAGGGAAATGGTCGATACCTGTGCCGCGGATTTTTGGGTGGTAAACGTCTTGTCATTGCTGTAGCTGACATTCACCGCGTTGACCGCTTTCAATCGGTAATGATAGGTCGTACTTGGTTGCAAGTTGGTCAAGATGGTCGAAACAAAGACCTCCTGATTACCTGTCACCAGGTTTGGAGCCGGTGTGGATTGATTCCCATAACTCGGTGTCAACCCCCATTCAAACGTTACGGTCGTGCTGAATCCCTTACCGTTGACCAGCCCGGTCAAGGTAGCCGTATTGTTTCGGACTTCCGACACGGGCGGTAGGGCTACCGAAGGCTGTGCCGTAGCTGATATGCTCTCAGCCGTTTTTGCCGCAAACGCGTACGGTACACTCAACAACTGACTTGTACCAACGATGGAGTAGTTCACGCCACCGGTCGGGTCGGTTTCCACCTTGACAAAATAGGGTCCTTTCGACCAATCAATGGTGGAAAACTGATCTGTTGTCGTGCCAGCGCCAATTTCCAGCGTGACCAAGCCATTTTCGTTGGTCATGGGAGTCTGGGTTTCCACGTAAACAACGGTACCCGAAACGGAGCCCTGTATCAGGCTGATGCGCATGCCGATGGTTTGATTGGTTACTAATGCGCCGTTTGCCGTGCGAATGACCGCTTGATAGCTCATTTTATCGGGTGCCTGGGCGACAACCATCAAACAGACCAGCAAGACCTGCAGAAGGACAACTGCTTTTTTCATGATCCTATTTCTTAATGATTTTAACTGTTTTCACGTCTTTTTTCCCTTGTACAATGCTTAACACATACGTGGCCGGTGGTAATGGATCAAGCTGCAGCACGGTTTCGCTGCTACGAATCGTCTGCTTGGAGATGATTCTTCCGTTCACGTCGTATAAGGTGTAGCTGAGTTTGTTGATTTTCAGCCCGTTGATTTTCACTATCAGGCTACCTGCGGTAGGGTTCGGGTACGTTGACACCATCAGCGCGACGTTTTCCGCATTTTTCCCGCCCGATAAGAGGGAGATTTCATATGGTTGTTCCACACCGGCAGCCGTAGAACCCAACGCTGACGACGAGGTGGTAAAAAACGGTTGACCGATTGAATAGCTGACCGAACCACCCGTGCCGGTGCTGTTGTTGCCGGAAGCGGGTAGGGCTTCCTGTGCCAGCATCACTGACAAAGGCAAGCAATTGAAAAGGAGAACGATGAGGATGTGTTTCATGTCATCAAACAGGTTGGTGAGCGTTCCTGTCAATTTTGAAATGGTAAATATAATTTAAAAATTGTAGTAAGTGACTAGATTTTCCTATGTTTTCCAACACCCCTGCCGTCAAACAATTCACTTTTTTTTCTTTCTTTTGCACCTTATATCTAACCAAGCAACACCAACGTATGAAAAAATGCCTGGCAGGCCTCTTTCTGATGGCCGCCATAGCCGTTCAGGCACAGACCAACCTACAAGTACACTACGACTTCGGCGAAGGACGGAAGTATGTCACCACCACCCTGGAAATGTTCAAGGCCGACAAATGGGGCAACACCTTCTTCTTCGTGGATTACGATTTCAACGCCGGAGCCGACAACCATCCCAGCACCTCCTACATGGAAATAGCCCGTTGCATCAATACCTGGGGCGGCCCCTTCAGCGCGCNNACAACGGCGGGTTGGGTACCTACGGTTTGGGCAACAGCCTGGGTTTTACCATCAACAACGCCTGGTTGGGCGGTGTGGATTACTTCCTGCACAGCGAAGACTACAATAAAACCCTGAACCTCAAGCTCCTCTACAAGGAAATCGTGGGCAAGCAACACTCAGCCCAAGTGACCGCCGTGTGGGGCATCAATATGCTCAACAAGAAACTCAGCTTCACCGGTTTTGCTGATTTTTGGCTGGAAGACAACACGTTCAATGCAGGCCTCCCAACCTCGGAAACCACCAGGACCGTTTTCATCTCTGAACCTCAGTTGTGGTACAACGTCACCGAAAACCTGTCGCTAGGCGGGGAAGTGTAAGTGGCTGCGAATTTTGGCACCAAAGGGCTGATGGCCAACCCCACCTTGGGCGTCAAGTGGGCTTTCTGATCATAGGATAGCCACCGAAAACGCAGGCACTGCTAGGCCAGGGGAAGGGTGAAATAAAACGTGGCACCCTTGCCTTCTTCTGATTCAACCCAGATGGTTCCCCCCATCAATCCAACCAGGTGTTTGCAAATGGCCAGGCCCAGACCGNNCCAGGTGCTTGCAAATGGCCAACCCCAGGCCGTTGCCCCCAAACAGCCGCGAGGTGTCGACCTCGACCTGTCGAAACCGCTTGAAAACCAGGGCGTGATGTTCAGGAGCTATTCCTATGCCGGTATCCTTGACGTAAAACGTGACCAGATCGGTAGCCGGCTGATAACCCACTTCGATGTACCCTTCATCCGTAAACTTGAGGGCGTTGCTGATCAGGTTGTTAAGCACTTGAAACATCCGTTCCTTGTCGGCCAGGACACGTACGCCTTTTGCCTCCTTCGGCTTGGGCCAGCGAAAGGTGACCGACGGCTTGACTTCC
>DOBD01000329.1:0-5537 GCA_003506275.1 Bacteroidales bacterium
GTGTAAATGGTCACCGGCTTGGCCGGTGGTGCGGTGGTGGTCGAAGGCGCTTCTTCCTGGGCTCGCAACCCGGATAAGCTCAGGCAGGCCATGACCGTCAGTATGATTGCTTTTTTCATGGGTGTTTGTCGTTTATGCATGCATTACTGGGCGTAATCGGGGTAAGCCTGGAAAGTATAATTGAGTGCGCTACCCAGGTAAGAAGTGAAACCTTTTTCCAGGGTCACGGTTTGGGTACCGTTGAGACCGTCCCAGGTGTATTTACCTTTGAGGGTTTTTGTTATGGCGTATTTACCTCCAGACAGAATGTAATCGAGGTAATAGCTTTCATAGCTGACCGGTCTGAGCGTGATGTTGGTCGTCCAACTATTGTCGCTTGTAGGAAGGTACACCTCAAAGACGGCCATATTCTCTTCGCCAACAGGGATGGATTGAGCCATAGCTGAGTACCAGGCACCGCTTAAACCGACCAGAATCTTTTGACCCACGGCCGGACGTCTGACGATGGTAACCAGCGTAGAATCAGCATTCCTGCTTTCAGCCGAGTAGGTCAACAGCCCTGACACCTTGACGTAGTCTTCGGTGGTGACAGTGGTTTCGCCGAGAGCCGTTCTGGCAGTGAACGCGTACGCATCGTAATCTTCGATGTACGCTAGGTTGTTTTTGACGGTCAGGACACTGGCTCCCGCTGAGTAATACCCAGTGAAGTCTCTGAATGTCAGTTCTCCAGTCGTTGTGTTGATGCCGGCAGCCTGTCGATACGTGCCTTCAAAGGAAGAAAACTCCAGGCGTACACTGACACCGGTTGCTGTTGCCGGCACCTCGAGGAGGTAATCACCGTTGGCATCAACCGTGGCTTCATAAGCCGTTTCACCGGGTGCCCCCGGGTCGCCTGTCAGGTCAGCGTTGCTCAGGTAGGCATAGACCGTTTGACCGGCAGCCAGGTTCCAAACCTCACCGACGTATTGGCCGGTTTGGGTTTCACCACTTTTATAAATGACCCTGCCCTTGATGGACGCCTTTCCGGCGATGGCATCGATGGTTAAGGCCGTTTGTTCTTGCTCACAGGCGGTGAGCAGCAGGAGTGCCACCATGGGCAATCCCTTCAGCAATTGTACGTGTTTCATGGAAGATGGAATTAGTTACCTCAAAAGTAGAAAAAAAAGAAAGAGGATGTAAATAAAACCAAAAAAAAACGAGCAAGGCCATTTTACGGCTTGCTCGTGGGGTGGTGCGTCTGACAGGACTCGAACCTGCACGCTGTTAGGCACCAGATCCTAAGTCTGGCGTGGCTACCAATTACACCACAGACGCGAAAGGGAGGGCAAAGATACAAAAAAGCCTTAATCAAACAGCTTCATTTGCCCGGCAATTTCGTCTTCTATATCTGTTTTGCTGACCGGGGGCTCTCCATCCTCTTCCTCCTCTACCTCTACCGATTTGACAGTGGCCGCTTCTGCCTCCTCTTCAGGGAAGCGAAGGGGCTCGATTTCCTGAATGCTCTCCACGGCAAAGGTGGTGAGGCGTTTTCCTTTGGCTTTGAAGCTTTTCACGCTGATGAACTCCTCGGCTTCCACCACCAGTGCCTCCCTGAAGGCATCGCCACCACCGAAGACCACTTGTATGCGTGGGTAGTAGGTGTCGGTAAGCACGATGAGGCTGGAGGTCGGATTGTCGCCTATAAGGGACAAGGGTTTGGCCGTGGCTTCCAAGGAGAAGCGTTTCAGGTAAGGGAAACCTTGTTGGTCGGCGTCGTAGAGTGCTGCCGTCCAGATCTTATCCACCTTGAACTGCTCAATATACAAAATGTTGTCCTCGTAATGGTTGCTCAAATCGAAGTTGGTGGTTCTGAACTGACCGGTTTTTGTGATGACCAGGATGAGGTCATCACTTTGGAATTCACCCAGGTACTGCCCACGTCCATCGTAGTTGAGGCGCAGAACGTCGTGATCGAACCAGACCTGGCGACCCCCCAGGGTGGATCCGCCTTTTTGCTTGAGGGTTATGCGGTGGACTTCGTTTTTCGAAAGGATATTGCCCATGGACTGACGTCCCTTGATGGCAATTTCGCTGAAATCCTTATCAAACTGGAGTTTCTTGATGCGGGGGCCGGGTTTGAGCGTAATCCTGATGATTTCGGCTTCCCCATTGGGATTGGCGCTGAAATACATGATTCTGGAACCGGGTAAGCCCTGTGTGAGGTCGTATTCCTTGTCTCTGGTGATACTACTCACGGCAAAGCGCTTGATGTAAGCAGCACCATCCTTGCCGTTTCGGTAGACCATATTGTAGATGGTGCGCGCATCGTTCTTCTTGAACACGTTGACAAAGAGAACGTTCTTTCCAACGAACATCTTTTCGCTGACCTTGACCACCTTGAGTTTCCCGTCTTTGTAAAACAGGATGATGTCGTCGATGCTTGAGCAGGGACAAACAAACTCGTCCTTTTTCAGACTGGTACCAATAAAGCCTTCCTCACGGTTGATGTATAACTTTTCGTTGGCTTCCACGACTTTGGCAGCCACGATGGTATCAAAGTTGCGGAGTTCGGTGCGGCGGGAGTAATTTTTGCCGTATTTTTTCTGCAGGGTTTCAAACCACTCGATGGCGTAAGCAATCAAGTTGGCCAGGTGTTGCTCGGTTTCCTCAATCTGTGCTTTGAGGGCAGCAATGAGCTCGTCAGCCTTGTCTGTATTGAATTTGAGGATGCGTCCCATTTTGATTTCCATCAACCGTAGGATGTCCTCCCTGGTGATTTCTCGTATAAAGCTGGGTTTGAAGGGCTCCAGGCGCTTGTCGATATGCTTGATGGCCTGGTCCATATCCTTGCTGTCTTCGAAGGCCTTGTCTTTGTAGATGCGTTCTTCGATGAAGATTTTTTCCAAGCTGTTGAACAGCAGGCTTTCCTGTAATTCGTCTTTATGGATTTCCAACTCGCGTTTGAGGAGTTGAACCGTGTTGTTGGTGGAAAAACGAAGCAGGTCGGACACGGTGAGAAAACCTGGTTTGTCCTGGTAGATGACGCAACAGTTGGGGGAGATACTAACCTCGCAATCACTAAATGCGTACAGAGCGTCAATGGTTTTGTCGGACGAGACACCGGGAGCCAGGTGAACCAGAATCTCCACGCTTTGGGCGGTGTTGTCGTCTACCTTCCGGATCTTGATTTTGCCTTTATCGTTGGCCTTAAGGATGGATTCGATGACAGTGGTCGTGGTCTTTCCGTAAGGAATTTCAGTGATGACCAATGTCTTATTGTCGAGCTTGCTGATTTTTGCCCTGACCTTGACGGAGCCACCGCGTTCGCCATCGTTGTACTTGGCCACATCAATGGAGCCGCCGGTGGGGAAGTCGGGGTATAGCTGGAAAGGCTCATCCCTAAGGTGGGCGATGCTGGCTTCAATTAATTCGTTGAAGTTGTGGGGCAGAATTTTAGAGGCAAGGCCAACAGCGATGCCCTCAACACCTTGAGCCAACAAAAGGGGGAACTTGACCGGCAAAGCCACCGGTTCTTTGTTTCTTCCGTCGTAGGAGGGTTTCCATTCCGTGGTTTTGGGGTTGAAGACCACTTCAAGGGCAAACTTTGACAGGCGGGCTTCAATGTACCTGGGGGCGGCGGCACCGTCGCCGGTCAGGATGTTGCCCCAGTTACCCTGGCAATCCACCATCAGGTCTTTTTGACCCAACTGCACGAGGGCGTCTCCGATGGAGGCATCACCGTGGGGGTGAAACTGCATGGTATGGCCGATGATGTTGGCGACTTTGTTGTAGCGGCCATCGTCCAGCCGCTTCATGGCGTGCAGGATGCGACGCTGTACTGGTTTGAGGCCATCTTCCAGAGCAGGCACGGCTCTCTCTAGAATGACATAGGAGGCGTAATCCAAAAACCAGTTCTGATACATACCAGACAGGTGATGCCTGATGACGACGTCTTTCACATCAGGTACCTGGTAGTCTGAATGGCCGCTGACGTCTGTATCGCCATCGGCCGACAGGTCAGGGGTGTTGTCACCTGTTGTTTCCTGCCTGTCATCGGTTTCCTCAAATGCCGCTTCGGAGTGTGGGTCTTTCATGCCTAAATGACGGATATTATCGTGGTTTGCTCGCTTAACGTGCAAATATAATCCAAAAAAATCACTTACTTTGCAACTTGAAAAATTTATGACAGAACGATGGCACAGCAGGAAGACGTGTTTAAAAAGTTGGTTTCCCATTGCAAGGAGTATGGGTTTGTGTTTCCCTCCAGTGAGATTTACGATGGGTTAGGCGCCGTGTACGACTACGGTCAGAATGGGGTGGAGCTCAAGAATAACTTGAAAAAATATTGGTGGGACGCCATGGTGCTGCTTAACGAAAACGTGGTCGGCATCGACTCGGCTATTTTTATGCATCCGACCATCTGGAAGGCTTCCGGTCACGTGGATGCGTTCAATGATCCCTTGATTGACAACAAGGACTCCAAGAAACGCTACAGGGCCGATGTGCTGGTGGAAGACCAATTGGCCAAATACGACGATAAGATTACCAAGGAAGTGGAAAAGGCGGCCAAACGGTTTGGCGACAGCTTCGATGAAGCCCAGTTCCGTTCCACCAACGCCAGGGTGTTGGAGCAACAGGCTAAACGCGATGCCCTCCATACCCGGTTTGCCAAGGCCTTAAACGACGGTGACCTGGAAGCCTTGCGTCAGGTCATCCTTGATGAGGAAATCGTCTGCCCCATCTCCGGTACCCGCAACTGGACCGAAGTCAGGCAGTTTAACCTGATGTTTTCCACCGAAATGGGTTCGACGTCGGATGGCGCCATGAAGGTTTACCTGCGTCCCGAAACCGCCCAGGGCATTTTTGTCAACTACCTCAACGTGCAGAAAACGGGGCGTATGAAACTGCCCTTCGGGATCGCTCAAATCGGTAAGGCTTTCCGCAACGAAATCGTGGCCCGTCAATTCATTTTCCGCATGCGTGAATTCGAACAGATGGAAATGCAGTTTTTCGTGAAGCCTGGCACCGAACTGGATTGGTTCGCTCAGTGGAAGGAAGCACGCCTCAAGTGGCACAAGGCCTTGGGTCTGGGTGACCACAAGTACCGTTTCCACGACCACGACAAGCTGGCCCATTACGCCAATGCGGCCACCGATATCGAGTTTGAGATGCCCTTTGGCTTCAAGGAAGTGGAGGGCATCCATTCCCGCACCGATTTCGACTTGTCCAGCCACGAAAAATACTCAGGCAAGAATATCCGTTATTTCGATCCGGAAAGTGGCGAAAGCTACGTGCCCTACGTTATAGAGACATCCATTGGTGTCGACCGCATGTTCCTCAGTATCATGGCTGGTTCGTACAAGGAAGAAGTGTTGGAAAACGGTGAAACCCGCGTTGTACTGACATTACCCCCTGCTCTGGCACCGGTCAAACTGGCCGTATTACCCTTGGTTAAAAAAGATGGTCTGCCCGAACTGGCCCGTACCATCATCGATGACCTCAAGTTCGATTTCAAATGCCAGTACGACGAAAAAGACTCCATCGGCAAACGCTACCGC
>DOBD01000329.1:5588-5719 GCA_003506275.1 Bacteroidales bacterium
CCGTGATTCCATGGAGCAGGAGAGGGTTGCCATCAGCCAGCTGAGATCTATTATGGCTGAACGGGTCAGCTACAAGACCTTGTTCAAGCAGCTGATCGGCTGATAAACTTACTCTCTGGAATTGGGTATTG
>DOBD01000283.1:0-181 GCA_003506275.1 Bacteroidales bacterium
CACCCTTGCCGCAGCCCAGTTCCAACACCAACGGATTATCATTTCTAAAAACAGAGCGATTCCATTGACCTTTGAACGGGTGGTCAACCAATCTATCTTCATGCCCGGCGCATTCAAAAACGTGCGGCCACTCGCTCATATCGCTGAATTTCTGCAACTTATTCTTGCCCATAATCAGTTC
>DOBD01000283.1:188-5987 GCA_003506275.1 Bacteroidales bacterium
TTCTCAGGCATCTGATAAAGGGGTCGTTACTCAATAACGGTCGTCCATCCGTGGGGATCCGGCCTTTCTCCGTATTGGATGGCCCGCAGTTCATGATACAGTTTGCTGGAAATCGGCCCCGGTTCTCCATCCTTGGAGATGACGTAGTTGACACCCATTTCAGGATCGTCTATCCAGCCAATGGGTGAGATGACGGCGGCGGTTCCGCAGGCACCTATCTCGTCGAATTCGGGAATCNNGGCTCTTGTTGGTGATGGAGGGCAAGATACTGGTAGATTCGGGCGTCACATACGTAGTACCTTTGATCATAAAGAAATTGGCCGCACCGCATTCATCAATGTATTTTTTCTCCTTGGCATCCAGGTACACCACCATCGAATAGCCTTTTTCGTGAGCAAGATGACCTGACTTCAAGCTTGCCGCGTAATTGCCACCGACCTTGATCGTGCCGGTCCCGTGAGGGGCAGCCCTGTCAAACTCACGCATAACAATCACTTTGGACGGTTTGAAACCTGTCTTGAAATAAGGACCGACCGGTGTGACAAAAAGGAGAAACAAATATTCGTCGGAGGGTTGTACGCCGACTTTGGCACCTACCCCAATCAGGAGAGGCCTGATGTACAAGGATGCACCCGACTCGTAGGGCGGAACAAAGCGCTCATTCAATTTGACCACCTTCTTGACGGCTTCGTTGAACAAATCGACGGGAAAGGGTTCCATCATGATTTCCTCGGCTGATCGTTTCATACGGGCAGCGTTCTCATCCATGCGGAACACCCTGATTTTACCATCAGGCCCCCTAAAGGCTTTCAAGCCTTCAAAGGCTTCTTGTCCATAGTGCAGACAAGTGGCTGCCATGTGCATGGTAATGTTTTCTGATGTGGATATCTCCAGGTTTCCCCATTGACCGTTTCTGAAATAGCAACGGATGTTGTAATCGGTTGGCATATAGCCAAAAGACAATTCTGACCAGTTAAGCGTGTTCATTAGAATAAAAAAAGCCTGTACGGCGTCAAGAGTTTTAGAGTGTGGTGCAAAAATACTGGTTTGTTTGGATTAATCGGCATGTTTTTGCCGGGAAGTTCGAAAAAAGGGGTGTCGTCACCTCTTTCTACCTGCTTCCCAACGCTTGAAACGTGCCCTCTCCAATCTCCCTGTAATCGACAAAAATACTATTTCTCCACAATAATCAATATTTAATTTCCTTTTTGACACCTATATGAACTTTTCTTTGTACTTTTGTCGTTATTAACCTCTTTTTGCTTACTATATGTGTGGATTTACCGCCGCGTTTGAACTCAGCCAATCGGCTGCCGACCTAAGACCCCAGGTTCTGAAAATGGTCAAACACCTACGTCACCGGGGGCCGGATTGGTCTGGCATCTATTGTGGAGAAAAGGCCATTCTGGCCCACGAACGCCTATCCATCGTCGACCCCACGTCGGGAAGTCAACCCCTGTATTCACCGGATGGAACCTGTGTATTGGCTGTCAACGGTGAAATCTACAACCACGAGGCCATCAGGGAGCTATATGCCGGACAGTATGATTTCCAAACCAAATCGGACTGCGAGGTCATCCTGGCGCTCTATCAGGACAAAGGCATTGATTTTCTGGAAGACCTGAATGGCATTTTTGCCTTTGCCTTGTATGACATCAAACACGATCGTTACCTCATCGCCAGGGATCACATTGGAGTCATACCATTGTATATGGGCAAGGATAAGTCGGGGCAATTGTTCGTTGCCTCAGAACTGAAAGCATTGGCACCATGGTGTGATGAGGTGAAAACCTTTCCTCCCGGTCACGTCTACGACAGTAAAGACGGTCAATTCAAACGGTGGTACAGCAGGGATTGGCAGGCGTATGAGGCCGTCGAAAACGCCACCAGTTCGATCGAATCCGTACAAACGGCTCTTGAAGCCGCCGTCAAACGACAATTGATGTCGGATGTTCCTTACGGGGTCTTACTGTCTGGCGGATTGGACTCCTCCATCATTGCTGCCATCGCCAAAAAATACGCTGGACGTCGCATTGAAAGCGGAGGGGTACAGGAAGCCTGGTGGCCCCAGCTGCATTCCTTCGCTGTAGGCCTGGAAGGATCACCCGATCTGGCGGCTGCCCGCAAAGTCGCTGCCCATATCGGTACCGTCCATCATGAAATTAATTTCACCATTGAACAAGGCATGGACGCCATCAGTGATGTGATATACCACCTGGAAACCTATGACGTGACAACCGTAAGAGCCTCGACACCCATGTACATCCTGGCCAGGGCCATCAAAGCCATGGGGGTCAAAATGGTGTTGTCCGGGGAAGGTTCCGACGAGCTGTTTGGTGGTTACCTGTATTTTCACAAAGCCCCCAATCCCAAAGCGCTGCACGAAGAAACCGTTCGCAAACTTGACAACTTGCACCTGTACGATTGCCTGAGAGCCAATAAATCATTGGCAGCCTGGGGTGTGGAAGGCAGGGTGCCCTTTCTTGACAAGGCCTTTATGGACGTAGCCATGAGGCAAAATCCGGCCGACAAGATGTGTCGGGATGGCAAGATGGAAAAGTGGCTGCTGCGTAAGGCGTTTGAAAGTTACTTACCAGCCGAGGTCACCTGGCGTCAAAAAGAGCAGTTCTCCGATGGAGTTGGTTATGGTTGGATCGACCACTTGAAGGCACACGCAGCCAAAACTGTCAGTGACGCCGAGATGGCCTCCGCTTCCGAACGCTTTCCCATAAATCCGCCCCAATCCAAAGAGGAATATGTGTACCGCCAACTCTTTACCGAGCATTTCCCCTCTGAAGCAGCAGCGGTCACCGTTCCTTCCGTTCCCTCCGTAGCTTGCAGCACTCCGGTTGCACTGGAATGGGACGAGGCCTTTAAAAAAATGAACGACCCTTCTGGAAGAGCCGTTCAATCGGTTCACAGTCAAGCGTATTGATTAGACAGCCAAGGG
Source organism: Bacteroidales bacterium (assembly GCA_003506275.1). Classification (GTDB taxonomy): domain Bacteria; phylum Bacteroidota; class Bacteroidia; order Bacteroidales; family UBA1402; genus UBA8389. Next base: position 3,139 of record DOBD01000283.1, read on the forward strand.
TACTGATCAGTTGGTTACTGTCCACTTACCGGGCACAGCTGGCAAACCGGCCTTATTGAACAAATTGGGCATCGCTGCTTCATTCCAGGCAAACCGAACCGTGACAGGCCGTTTGACAGCAGGACTGGAAACTTCAACCTGATCGTCCTTGATAACAGCCGATGCCTGGTGAAAGACACCATCCTTGCCGGCCACCTCAAACCAGGTCAGCGGCTCAGAAACCGCCTCAAAGACGTTGGTTGCGGGATGGTGGCGACCAGCGGTCAGCCCACCCCCTAGCTGTTCGAAGGTCAGCAGCGCGCGGCCTTTTTTGACTGTCATGGCAGTGACCATTGGACCAGCGTAAACCACCTCAGCCTGTTGGTAGGTTTTGGCCAAAGCCCACAAAGCCAACCGGCGTCCGACTTCCCACTTGTAAGAAGGGTGTATATCTTCCAACCTGTCCACCAGATCAGTCACAACGACCTGACCTGTGTGCGGCAAGGCAAGACAAGCTGTCTGCAAGGCACAAAATTCAGCCATGGTCTGAGGAGTGTGCGCCATCTTGTCTTTCCGTTTGGTGTAGGCATAGGGAGCCACCTGTACATAGTAAAACGGAGCATCAGGCCGGTTGAACGCCTGTCGCCAGGCATCCAGCATCAGCTGCGTTTTCTCCACATAGCGGGCGTCGTGAAACATTACATTGGATTCACCCTGGTACCAGATAAAACCCCTCAGTGTGTAGGGCGCGAGCGGAGCAATCATGCTGTTGTAATGTAAGCCCGGATCAATATTGTCTATCCGAACAGGTTTTGCGTTGGCTTCTTGAGCAAAAACAGGCGATTGTTCGTACGCAGAGACAGGTGTCCAACGTTCAATTCGACTTCCTCCCCAATTGGAACTGATCAATCCCACAGGGACATCAAGTGCCTCCTGCAACACGTTGCCAAAGTAATAACCGACGGCAGAAAAAGGAGCCAGCGTGCTGTCGACACAGGTTGTCCACCCCTTGGTGGTGCAATCGGGCAGGCTGTTTACTTTTTCGATGCGCAACAGGCGTATATGAGCATTACCTCCTTTTCGCCATTCGGCCTCTGAGAGGTCAGCACCCCTGGCAGGGGCCGCGTATTTTTTCAGACGTCGATCCATGGGGTATTCCATATTTGATTGACCTCCACAAAGCCAAACCTCTCCCACTAAGNNCGCATCGTCAGTACTGATGTGCAGGTTGCGTGGAATAAACGAAGCATCCATGGGGGTTAACTGAACGTGCCAACGTCCATCGGTGGCAGCCACAGCCGTCTGTTGCTGCGTGTCGAAGGTAACCAGCACGCGTTGACCTGGTTCAGCCGAGCCCCAAACGGCTACTGGCACATTCCGCTGAAAAACCATGTTGGAAGTCAGCACATTGGGAAGCTTGATCGAAGCAAGAGCCGGTGATGCGAGTAAGAAGCCAACCAACAGGCCAACCCCTGTCGTCCTTATAAAGGTGCGTTTCATTGTATGGACAAAAAAGTGTGAATCATACTTCATAATCAATCACCATCCGATGAGCGGTGACGGCCTGAATGAAGGTTTTGACAGCCTCATGTTCAGGATGCACCTGATAGGCCGCCAAGGCGTCCATGTCGGCAAACTCACTATACAATGCCACGTCGGCACTGGCAGCACTGTGCAACAGGTCAAGCCCCACTTCAAGGTGGAGCAACTTAGGAATCCGACCGTTCAAGGCTTCAAGCCTTGACTTCATTTCCAACGCGTTGGCTTGACTGTCCCTGCCGAGAGCGGTTGGTTTTACTGTCCAAAAAACGATGTGTTTAATCATTATTTCTCGTCATTGATGGTATACACTACTGAGCAACTAAGGGTCACCAAAGGTACGTATTCTACCTGTCATACCTCACAAATCCTTCTTGGTTTTAGGACGTTTGACCCATTTTTTATACTTTTGGTCATCAACCAACGCTAGACAGTCATGACTGATTCAACCACCCTTTCCACTGATTCAACCACCTTCGTCACCCAATTGACAGACATTGATGCCACCACCGTGACCACTTTTTGGCACAACCTGGTCGACTGGCTCCTGACCAGCGGTATCAGGGTTGCCTTGATTATTGCCGTTGCCTGGTTCTTGAAAATGTTGTCCAAACGCGTAGTGAATCGTATCACCCGCGCCGCCTCCAATTCCGACCACATCAGTCTTTCAGAGGCCGAAATCAAACGCATGGGCACCATTGCCCGCCTCTTCAATTGGACCTTCAGCACGTTGATTGTCCTGGTAGCTACCATGATGGTACTTAAGGAATTTAAAGTAGACATCGCACCCATCCTGGCCGGTGCCGGTATCCTCGGTGTCGCCATCGGCTTTGGAGGTCAATACCTGGTTCGTGACATCATCACCGGCTTCTTCATCATTTTTGAAAACCAATACCGCATCGGTGATGTCGTCGATATCGGTGGGCTCAGCGGTGCTGTGGAAGACATTACCCTCCGCGTCACCACGCTGAGGGATATGAACGGAACCGTCCACCACATCCCTCACGGTGAAATCAAAACCGTATCCAATCTAACCAAACAGTTTTCCAAGATCAACCTCAATATCGGCGTTTCCTACGCTTCCAACCTCAACCATGTGCGTGACGTGATCAACCAGGTTGGTACCACCTTGGCTGAGGAAACCTACTGGAAAGACCTCATCACCGAAGCGCCCGCTTTCTTACGAGTAGATTCACTGGATGACTCCTCCATATCCATCAAAGTGACCGGTGTCACCCTACCCTCCAAACAATGGGAGGTCACGGGTGAATTGAGAAAGCGCCTGAAAGAAGCCTTTGACGCCAATGGTATTGAAATACCGTTCCCACAAC
>DOBD01000085.1:0-10545 GCA_003506275.1 Bacteroidales bacterium
ATCCACACAATGGGTTTCGAACGCTTTCAACGCAAATTCGTCGAAGGCCGTGCAAAAAATAACCGTCGGAGTATACTCCAGCCCCTTCAGCACATCAAATCCGTTAATGGCCGGCATGTGTATGTCCAGGAAAACCAAGGCCGGTCTTAATCGATTGAGCTTCCCGATGGCTTCCTCCCCGTTTTCGGCTTCACCAACCAGTTCAAACGTTTCGGGATAGTCCCGGATCAACGATTGCAGGCGCAACCGGGCCAGTTCTTCGTCGTCAACCACAAGGGTTGTTAAAGGTCGTTTCGTGTTCATGATTCAAAGAAGTGCTTCAAGATCACCGCTATATGCTTGTTAGTTCCATTCACCCAATTGATGCTGGCCTTATTGCCATAAAGAAGGGATAAGGTGTCGTGCAGGTTTTGCAAGCCGTACCCCCCCACCGGTTCGGCCGGAAAATCGGGTCCGTTGTCGTACACCTCAAGAAGCAAATCGTACTGCTGTTGTTTAACCTCGACAACAATGACACCCTTGTCTTTCATCATGGACAATCCGTGCTTGACGGCATTTTCCACCAGAGGTTGTATCAAGAATTTGGGGATTTGCTGATTTCGGGTGCTTTCATCAGCCTTGATGTCATACGCCAACCGTTCGCCAAAACGGGTCTTTTCAATGTCCAGGTATTTTTTTACCATTTCCAGTTCTTCCGCAACGGTCACATACGTGCTACCTTCTTTGTTGATGGCATACCGGAAGAGGGCTGAAAGCCCCAACGCCATGTTTTCCGTTTTATCGGCATCGAGGTGTGCCAGGCTGGCTATGGCATTCAGCGCGTTGTACAGAAAATGCGGGTTAATGCGTGAATGCAGCGCATTGAGTTCAGCTTGATTTTTCAGGGCCCTCATGGTGGCAATTTCCACATCCTTTTGATTCACCAGGCTTTGGATACGGTAGGTAATGAGGTTGTAGAATACCCGCAGGGCCGCCAGCAAGACAATCAGCAGCACCAGGGTTGAGCTTTGTGACCAAAAAGAAAGCGGGTTGATGTTCAAGGGAGACGAGGAATCAAATAGCAACGTCAGCAGTGCAAAGAAGACAGTTGGAACCAGCATGGTCGCCAACGTGGTACTGAGATAGACAAACACCTGCTTGCCCCAAAAAGGGGTAATCCGTTTTAGAAACAAGGGTTCGACATAATACAGCAGCACGAGCACAAAAACGCCACACAAGATGATTAGCCCTGCCTGGCCGGCATACAAGGCCAAGAGGCTTCCAACTGATAAAAAAGAGAAGACGCCAGAGGTTCTGATAAAGATGAAGAAAAAGGGGAGCAATAACAGGATGAGCACGCGTTGCTTCAGATACTGGAACAAGTTGGGATTTGGCTTTCTTTTGGATTCGCGTGAAAGGAAAAACAGGAAGCCAAACAAGAGCAGCAGGGCTTTGAAAGCGTACGACAAGGTGGTCATCTGTTTCTTGTACCTCATCTCCAGATAATACGGAGCACTACGCGTGGCAATGGTTACAGCCCTCAGATTTTTATAAAAATCGTTGGAATACAATAACCTGAGTATCGCTTTGTCCGTGTCCGTAAAGTTGGATTGGTCAGCTTTTGAGGCATCAAAAATCCCACCGTAATACGACATCTCGTATTTGGGCGTATAAAGCACGGTCAATTCACGGATGGTGTAATAATAGAGGTGTTTGAGCGATAAATCGTCCGAGTAGCTTCCCAGAAATCCCAGATCGAGGGTAACGGAAACCAGTTTGTAACCTGATGTGACACGCCTGGTCCCGGTTGACTGCCCTCCTTGATGCTTAGACACGTTTAGCGTGAAATTGGGATCCTTGTCCACCAGGATGACATCAACCGTTTCAAGGAGTTGGTCCAGCTCATCGACCAGTTTGACGAAGACGGCAGAATCCTGCTGCGTTTCCACCCCATTCACCTGCATACGGATGTCGTCTTCAAAACGATAGGCTTTGGTGTTCTCGCCACTAAATAATCGTTCCCTGATAATGTTCCAAGCCAAGAAGTCGGCTTGATCAATGTCCGTTGCAGAAAGAGGCTGTAGCCCTGCAACAAGTAAAAGTAATAGAAATGCACACTGTTTCATCGTTGTTTCATGTTAATGTTTGGCTCAAAGAAACAGTGTTCTCAAGGCAGCCACCAGCTTTTTCTGATGAAGTGCCGAATATAGTGGTTATTCTGTTAAAACGTCTGTTTGTCGATGGCTTTACGAACGGTATCGTCAAGCCCAGGACAGTCCTTCAATCGGAAATCAACAACCTGGTCGGCTGAAATCAAGGGAGCGGATCCGGCTGGCGAAAAGTGCCAAACTCATACAAGCGAACAGAAAAACGAGCAGTGGTTTCATCGATAGCGGCCGATTAAAACAAGGACTTCTTTTTAATCACAAAAATATAAATATCCACAATCGCGGATGAGCCCATCCCTATCCAAAACAAAAGGGTTCCAATCGGATGATGGGCGATACTCAAAAAAGCACCGATAATCACTGTCAAACTTGTTACACCAGTGATGATTTTTTCGAGGAGGGTGAGGTTGCTTTTGTCTTTCATGATTTGGATGATTAGTTCAAGGTTTATGGAGAATAAGGGTGNNCAGGGGAAATTGAAGCCCATCGGTGACGAAAGCAACAGCTTGACCCTGGAGGTTGTAGAGGATGCCGTTGGTGGGCGCTTGAAAATGCAGGGCTGTGGTCGATTGCTGGAAATAACGGGTGGGATCAGCGGTCTTTCCTAAAGGATCAGTGCTGGAACCATCGGGCAAGAAGGGGTTATCCAAACCGGTGACCGGATTGTTGAGCGCTGCAGTAAGGCTTTCCAGGGTAATTGTATCGGTTTGACCGTTGGGAAGGCTCAGGTTGCCGTGAAGACCGACAACGCGGACCTCATACGGGGGCTGGAAACCGGAGCTTTCCGAAAGAGCATACTTGATTTCAGGGGTTTGCCCGATGCAACGGCCATTGGCAAAAACCAGGTAGCCGCGAACAAGAGTGTTGGCAGCGGAAGGGGTCCAGCGCAGGGTGTCTCCGTCGATGGTCACTCTGGTCACTGGTTGGGGGGCGACCACCATCGGAAGTGGTTGGAAGGACGTGGCGGTGCTGAAGGAGCCGGCTTTGTAGATGGTGTTCAAGCGCAGGTAGGTATTGACGTCGGCATCGCTGAGCTGGTAGCTCCAGGACGCACGCCGGGAAATATCAGCCAGGGCACTGCCGCTGGCGTTGAGGCTACGGTATTCGGCAAAAAACGAGCTTAGGTGGTTGGTGCCCGACCAGGTTGCCCACCCTTCCGGCCGTATGTGGGTGCCCAGGCGGCAAGACAGGTAGAGACAACCGCTGGTTCCCTGCCAAGGCCGCCCCATATAGACGCTGCCGTTGGAGAGTTTACCATCGCTTATTAGGTCACAGTCAATAAACGTGAATCCATAATATAAGGTCTTGCCTGATGGCAACAGAGCTGTGTAGGGCACGTCCTCTGGAGCTGAAATATACTGACCGCCAGTCAGGCTTTTCAGTTTACAGCGATAAAAGATAGCAGTACCGCCGGCGCAAATGAAATCGGTGCCACCTTCGATCTGACAATCGTAGAAAAAGCTGCGGCGGCCTTTTTTCAGGTAGTGGGTGTCTTGAAAGCCCACTAATCGGCAGTTCTTGAACGTCTGACGGTCGCCTACATTGTAGAGGGCTACCGCTTGCTTGGACGTGTAACTGTTGACCACCGTGACGTTTTCCATGTAAAAGTCAGGGGCGTTCACGGTAAAAGTGGCCGACTGGGGGGTGCCGCACTTAGATAAAGCCGTATCCTGGTAATAATAAATCTGCTTGCCGTTGTAATCGTTCCAACGGATGATCACGCTATCCCTGTGTACGCCCACCAGACTGAGCACGTTGGTCTTGGATACTGAATGGGAACCGATGTAGAGCTTTTCCTCGTACACGCCCGCCTTAATAAACAGGGTGGTACGTGCCTGATCGTTCCTTTTCAGGGCTGAGTCGATGGCGGCCTGGATGGTGGTGAAATCGCCGCTGCCATCCTTGGCAACGGTCAAATCAAAGACCTGGGCTTGTGAGGCCCAGGTCGTTGATAGAAATAAAAGACAGAAAAAGGCCAATCGGTTCATTCGATTTGATGCTGTTTATTGAAAAACGGTTTTCGTTAAACAGAGATCAACGTACCACCTTGATGAAGCCATCGCCATGAATGGTATTTTTCGTCTTCAGCAAGTACATTCCTGTGGGCAGGGCCTGGAGAGAGACTTTTGACGTGGCGGACGTTTGCATTACCAGGCGGCCGGAGAGATTGTACACCTGGCAGTCGCAGGGTTGGGTAAAGGTGACCACGCCGTCGCTGATTGCCCAGGAGAGGGTACCGGCCGTCGGTTGTTGGAGGTTGTTGCTGATATTCTTGTTTAACAGGGCGATCAAGTCGGTATAGGTCTGTTGGCTGGCCGTACCGCTTGGCTTGCTCATTGCGCCGCTTTCGCTGACGGAGCAGACGGTATATGTACCACCGGCAGTGCCTTCAAAGGTGGTTTCTTCCGTCATGCCAGCGAAGGCGCCATCTTTGTATACAACATAACCTACCGCTCCGGGTACAGCCGTCCAATTCAACGTCGTTCCGTCCAAGGTAACCTGAGGGATATCGGCAGGGGCAACCAACAACAAGGGATCCCAGTAATAGAGCGGGGTCGGGTTTTCGGCCTTATAGAACTTACCGTAAATATGATTGTTGTATACATACGAAGCCAAGTACGTGTCGGACAACTGGCGTACGTTGGCAGCCCTGCCACTCACGTCTGCCGGGGTTGTGCCGTCCAGCATGGTGTTTTTGTACTCATAAAACCAGCTGGAGATGTTGGCCAGGTTGTTGGTGCTGGCTTTCACTCCCAGGGGATTGATCTTGGGGCTGAGCTTACAGTCGAGGAACATAGCACCGCTTTCCTTGGCCGTTGGTTGAGCCAGGAACAGCGAACCATCGGGGGTCGTATCGGGGGCTGTAAAGGTACATTGCCTGAAAATATGACCGTAGCGCAAGGTATCACCGGGGGCAGCCACATCAAAATAGACGTTATCCTCGGGGTAGGCGTATTGACTGGCTACCCCTTTATTGTGCAGCGTGGTGTTGAAAAACACAACGGTACCGTTGGAGGCTGTCATTTCCTGACGACCTTCCACGTAACTATCCATAAAGAAAGCGGGTCTGCCGTTACGGATGATAATGGCACCCCTGTTGGCCTTAACCGAGACATTCTTATAAGCCTGACGACGTCCGGCTACGTATATACCAGCCGCGTAGACTGTAGAATCCTTGGTGTTGATGACCGTAAAGTTCTCCCCGTAAAAGTCTTCGGAATTGATGGTCAACGTGGCACTTTGGTTGTTTCCGTAGTAATAATCCTGATCCTCTTTCTTATCAGGATACGTGTTGTCCATCAAGCCCTTGTAATTGCCACATTGGATGATGACACCATCGCGGCTTTCACCGACCAAACTTACCGGGTAGGTATAACCCGTGTTGTGGGAGCCCAAGCGGGCGGGTTCATTGTAGACGCCGTTTTTCACAAAAATACGGACGCGGCCTTCAAAACCGCCTTCTAAAGCAGCCACAGCTGCGCTCATTGCCTCATTGATGGTGGTATAGTGTCCTGATCCATCTGCGGCGACAACCAATTGGTACTGGGCTGAGGCTTGGTGTAGCCAAGACATGCCCAGGCAAAGAAATACAAGTGTAAACAGTTTTTTCATAACAGAGAAGGTTAAGGGTTAGACAAATATGCGCATTTTTTTAAAACTTTCAACGCTTTAAAGGCAACCAAACGCTCATTTCGCTTTGTCCCCGGTTGCTCCAGGCATAATAGGGCACCAAGCGAAGGGTCAGGGGTTGGGTTGCGGGATTGATTTCACGGTATAAGGCCTTGGACCAATCGGTGGTCGGTTGCACGAGCAATTGGCCTTCTAGTTGCACCACGGGGCTGCCCGCTATCGTGGTCTTGACGGGTTTCCAGGTGGTATTCAGCGGGACCAGCACCTGTTCGATACAAACGTTGGCCGGCAGATCGGACGATTCGAGGCAGTATACCAGCGGCCCTCTGGTCACGGCCACCTGGTTCCGGGTTTCTTCCACCAGGGGATTGGCCTCCAACAGGCGGACGGGCATGGGAAGGTTGAGCTCCACCCTGTCGCCTTGTTTCCAGGAGCGACTGAGGGCAACATAGGTCCCCGCTTCCAGGGAAATGGCTTCCGGTTGTCCATTGACCGTGAGACTGGCCCCCTGACACCAACCCGGAATGCGCAAACGCAGGGTTACGGGTTGCTTGGTGGTTTCATCCCACGTCAGGGAGACTCGTCCATCCCAGGGATAATCGCTGACCTGCTTGAGACAGACAGGGGTGCCATCTTTCAGTTGCGTGTTCAGGTGGTTGGATCCGTAAAGGTGCACCCAGACGCTGTTATCGGAGAGTCCGTAGGCGTATTGTTGGGTTTCAGCCACTGTTCTGACGGTGTTGGGCGGGCAGCAAAAACAGCTGATCCAAGGTTGGCGCTGTTTGTGTTTGCCTTCTGACCAACGCAGGGTGTAGGGAAACTTGTTTGAAGCAGCCAGGGGATTGGTGTAGAAATAATCCTTACCCTCCAGGCTGATACCGGACAGGACGCTGTTGTACAAAGCCAGTTCTAAAATATCCGTGTATTTGGCCTCACCGGTAATATGAAGCATACGTCTATNNCCTATATTGGCACAGGTTTCATTGTGGGCCGTCATGTTGGGGAGTTGAAAGGAGCGTCCGTAAGACTGGTGGGTCTTTTGAATGGAATCGGGCGTGTAGTTGGTGAGATCCGGCGAGGTGCCATCGTACAAGGCACCGCAAGCCCCCGTCACATACATTTTGGTGTGCACCACGTCGTTCCAAATGTCATTCAGGCAAGTCAACAGGCTGTCTTCCCCGGTTTCGAGGTAGAGGTCGGCCACCCCGGCGTAGAGGTAATTGGCCCTGACTGCATGCCCCATGGCTGTGTGTTGTTGCCGGAACGGAATGCGGTCCTGGTTGTCGTCGGTGCCGTTGACCACCAAACCACGGATGTCAATCAGGCCTTTGGCCAATTCCAGGTAACGGGGGTCGTGGGTGGTGCGGTACATATCGGCCACCCCCATGTAATGGGAAGGGCAGATGGCATTCTGAGCCAACTCGGCTGGGGCGCTTTTATAGTATCGGTAAAGAAAATCGGTCGCCTTGACAGCGGTTTCCAGCAAGCGGCGTTCACCGGTGGCCCTGTAGTGCATGCAGGCGGCCGACATGAGGTGACCGAAGTTGTACGTCTCAAAGTGCAGGCGTTCGGCGAATTCCGACCGCTGACCTGGATTGTTCTTGTCGCGGATCAGGGTTTGGGTGTGCAGGTAACCATCGGCCCGCTGGGCTTTTATCAAGGTGGTCACGAAGCGGTCGATGTGTTGCTTCAGGGTGGCGTCCTTGGTCAGGGCGTACACGGCACAGGCGCCTTCGAGCCATTTGTACATATCACCGTCGAAGAAGGCCGGATCCCTGTGTTCGCCCTGGGTATAGCCTGCGGCGATTTCAAAGTTGCGGTAGGCATGGCTCAGTTCGGCATCGTCAAAGATGCGCCACATATTCAACAACATGGTATCCTTGCATACGTCGAAACGGTCGCCCCAGAAACCACCATCCCAGGCCACCTTGTCAATATCCACGCTGTAGAGTGTGGCATACGGGCTATTGGCTGTCTGCAGTTGGCCATTGGATTGGGCCAACAGGACGGGGAGGCCATACAACAGAAAAGTTGCTGCCAAAAGTAAAGAGGTCGTCGAGTGTCTCATCATGATTAGAACAGGCGTATACTGGGTGAATGGTAGAACGAAGAAACAGGCAATCCGTTGGCGCCCTTGAGGCTTCCTTTCAAATAATCGGTGAAACCATAGCGCACGGCAACGGGTTGGGATACGGTCGTTGAGGTAACCACGACGCCCCCCTTATTGATGACGGCAGTGGCTGGGTGAAACAGGCTGTCCGAGCCGGCCAATTCAAAGCCAGTGAGGGGTTTACCGAAGGTGCTCAGTCCGACAGGTGCTTCATCGAAACGGATGAGGGCTTGCGTCCCTTCAAAGGTCACGTCCTTAACCTTGGGGCTCAGCAGACCTTTGGAGGACCAACCGTACGTCTTGGCCAGCGCCAATAGGGCAAACCGTTCGCCCACAGCGGCCTTGTTTCCAGGATGAATGCAGGTGCTGTCACCCTCGTCCAGTAAGACAATCATGCCGGAAGCGGGAATCGTGGACTCAGCCAGGCGTTGAGCTTCCCTCAGATAAGCCGAATTCACATAACCAGCCTCTTTGAGGATGCGGTAATCGTAGGGGGCAATCTGGGCGTAGTAAAACGGAAAATCACCCTGGCCCCAACGTGTCCGCCAATCGGCCACCATAGCAGCGAAACGTTCGGTGTATTGCTCCGGATGCTGGTAGTTGCTTTCGCCCTGGTACCACAGGCAGCCTTTGATGGCATAGCCGATGAGGGGGTTAAGCATGCCGTTGAACAAGGTTGACGGCGTACGGTTCACCACGGGAATAGCCTCCCCGGGGCCAGGTACGTTGACATCGGCATAAGCCTGTAGCCTGGAAGGGCTCATCCAGGCTTCCACGGAGGAGCCTCCGTAATTACAGGCAATCAAGCCTATGGGGACCCTAAGTGCCTGTGATAGTTGCTTGGCGAAAAACCAACCGGCAGCACTGATGTCACCGGCGTTGTCGGGGGCGCTTTTTTTCCATTGACTGTGTTTAACCGTATCAACGGCTGTGGTCGTGGAGTGCCGGTGTACCTTGAACCAATGAATGGGGTATTCGGCACTATGGACGATTTCCTGAAGCGAACCGTAGACGGGCTGATCCCTATAACCCTGTAGCGGCATCTCCATGTTGGACTGTCCGCCCAGCAACCAGACTTCGCCGCTGTACACTTCCTTGAACGTATNNAAATGGACGGTTGACCTTCCTCGGTAATAGCCACCGTATACGGACCACCGGCTGTCGGTGTTTGAACCTTCACCTGCCAGCGTCCTTGTTCGTCTGCTTTGGCGTGGTAACTGTAACCGTCCCAACTGGAGGACACGACGACGTGTGAAGCGGGGGCAGCCTTGCCCCAGATGGGAGCTTGCGTTTGCTGCTGCAGCACCATGCCGTCTCCGAAAAAATACGGCATCGACACCTCAGCCCTTAACGGCAGCAGCGGCAACAGGAGTAAGATAATGGGATGGCATCCTTTTGAAAAGGATGCCATCCTTTTCAAGAGGATGCCATCCCTTAGGGAGGAGTGACTTTTCATTGCGTTGATTTTTTGACGGTTACGGGTATTTCCAGGGAAACAGGGCCCAGCAGACCGGCATCCAGCAGATCACGGGTCTTTTTGCGGTAGCGGCCGTCTGTCCAGGTCAGCCTGTCGGCTTCGGGTAGCAGGGCGTCACCTTCCAGGCGGTTGGCCCAGGTGTTGGACACTTTTATCAGTATGTCGTTGACACCAGGCTTGAGGGCAGCCGACACATCCACCCTGAACGGGGCTGTCCAGGCTGTCCCGCAGGATTGCCCATTGACAAAGACTTCAGCCACATCGGCCACGCGCCCCAAGTAAAGCCAACAAGGTCCTTGGGGCGGCAAGGCTGACAAGTTCAAGTTGGTGGTATAGCTCACCGTTCCCGAATAGTATCGGATGGCCGGATCCGTGTTGACCGACCAACTGCTCAGTTTATCCAACACCACCGGTTCCAAAGGGCCGCCGTAGGCTGTATCAAAGTGCAGCGTCCAAGGCTCGGACAGCGGCAGTGTCGTGTAGGTGGCTGTAGCACTTGAAGTCGGCAAAGCATTGGTGGCAACCGGACGTTCCAGCACCACAAACAGCGATTGATAGGGAGCCAACGCCACATTCACCCGGGTACGGTCACCTTCGAAGCCCCACTCCTCAACAACGACCACCCTGCCATCCACCGGGTCGTACAATTCGGGCAGACGACCGTTCACCCTCAACGAGAGACTCAAACGACGATCAGTTGCTTGTTGGTTGGCTATAAAATAAAGGTCGAAGCCCTCTCCCGCCCTATGCGTCCAGGCCAGAGATCCAGCGGCTTCCCGCCCATTTTCCGAGACCAACAGATCGGGCGTTATGCGTAGGGTCGATAAATCAGATGCCTTCCAAGGCAGCTTGGGCGTTAGTCCCAACCGTTCTGCCAGGACGGGCGGTGCCAGAACAGGCACTCCTTCATCAGCCAGGCGACGCAAGGTTGACACCAACGAGGCCTCCTGTGCCGTATACGGGGTGGTTTCCAATGGAGCCAAGGCATGCGGCTGCGGCACAATCAAGGCACTGTAGGCAGCTCCACCGGGTAGCACCAACCGACCGTTCTCGGCCTTGGCCAGGCGGAAAAGGGCATCCGGATTAAAACTGTCGTACTGATAGCCCCTGAACACATCCACCCAGTCGGCGGGGTCCATGAGGTTGGCGGCATGACGCACGCCAACCGGACGTTCAGCCAG
>DOBD01000085.1:10566-12401 GCA_003506275.1 Bacteroidales bacterium
CAATCCAGGCAGAAATGGTAACACCCTGTCGGGCAACAACGCCCTGCGTGGGACTTCCAAGCCCGTGAAAACAGCCAGGTCAACAACGGGATGGCCCAGTTGCAACAGTGCCTGGCAACGAGTGATGTAGTCTACCCAAGCCTTGGCCCCACCCCACCAGGTCTGGTCACGTTGGAAAAAGAGGCCTATACCATCCAGTGTCATGCCAGGTTTACGGTCCAGAAAAGGATTGTGGACGGTCACGTGGAAAAACAACTGATTGAGCCCCAGCGCGAATTGCCTGTCCAACAACGCCTTATGCGTATAGGGTGTTTCCTCCCACGTAGTACGCAGTTGAGTAAAGCCCTCGGCCACCACCAGGTTCTTGCCATAAATATGGGCTCCCGAAATGGCGTCCAACATATCGTTGGGCTTATCGTGCGTGGGACTTTCGTACCAAAATTCCCCCATGGGCAAATCAACCGTTCCATGATGCAGTAAACCATCGCCCATCATGGTGGGCGCAACGCTTTCGGCCGTCACCAGACAGCCTTTGGCATGGGCGGCCTCGACCAGGGTACCGTAAAAAACCTCATTGACCAGTTCAGCTATGGTCAACCGAACGTCATACAGGATCCGTTCGGACTGCTCCTCCGAAACCAAAGGTACACCGGCCATCACGGGCAAAAAAGGTAGTAGGTCATAGCCCCTTCTGGCTGCAAACAAGGCCGGGAACTCGGCCGTCCAGTTTTGAGAGCCACATTCCCAACTGTCAATATGCAATCGGGTGAGCACCGAACCAAACAGGTCGGGACCAGCCAACTCGCAGGCCTTCCCAAACCACTGGTCAAACTGCGTCTTGACAGCAACGGGATTGAATTTGTCGCATTCCAGGCCTATTCCCCCTCCACCAGTGGCGTTGGTCATCCCAGTGGACGTATGGCCCATCCTGAGCAGGACCCATTGTCCTTTGGGCGGCGTCCAACGCAGGCTACCGTCAGCTTGCAATTTATCCGTGAGGTTGATCAGCTGATCCTGGGGCACCCAATTGGCGGTGCTTTTCGCACCTTCAGTGACAGGATGGGCCAGCCGCCAAACCGAGGCGTTCTTTCCCTCAAACTGATGAATCAGTGGTTCGGCCGACAAATGCAGCCCGGTCAGGCGTAAACGGGGGCTCCATTTGGCGTTGTCGTAATCTTCAGCACCTGGCAACGTTCCCTCTGGTGTCCAGTGGAAACGAAAAAAACGAGCCCTGGTAGGGGGTATCGCATGAGTCACGTCAAAACCAGTGTTCTGCCAACCATGTCGCGGCGGTTCCAACTGAGCCACCGTCCTGAAATGTACCCCGTCGTGGCTGGCTTCTACCCGTAGTCGGTGGGATTGCAGGTTGGTGCCGTTCACCCGCGTCACCACCGAACGGCAGAGAAAGGGTTGGGCGTATTCGTACTGGATCCAGGTGGCGCTGTCGCTACGATAGGTCAATGTTTTCGCGGAAAGGTCCTGCTGTCCATCGGCCGAGGTGACTCGGATAGGCAGGGGCTGAGCCTCTACCAGCAGCATAGCGGTACTATCGTCAGGCAGCATCATATCCCTGGGTGCCGGGTAGGCAAACACAGCAATATCCTTGTAATAGCCTTCTCTGGTGGTGGGTTGTGGGAGGAAGAAACGTCCACTACGCCCCCCCTTCACCAAGGTCTTCGTCCAAACAACCTGCTGCATCGACAGTGCTGGTGTGATCCAGGGTCCGCCGGCCAGGGCAAAACCATCGCTCAGGTGCATGCCCAGTTTCAAATCAAGACGAGCTGCCTCTTCCATCGTGTACCTAACCATGGCCCACCAGGCCGGCGTAAGTTGTT
>DOBD01000256.1:0-4192 GCA_003506275.1 Bacteroidales bacterium
GGAAGAAAGGGCAGGTGAAAGGCCTCAAGGCCAGGGGAGGGTTTGAGCTCTCTTTTGAGTGGGCTGACGGTCAACTGAAGACCCTGACCATCCTGTCGACCCAAGGCGGCAACTGTCGACTTCGCAGCCTGACGCCCTTGAACGGTGAGGGGCTGAAGCCAGCCAAAGGGCTCAATAAAAACCCCTTCTACGAAACGGTGCCAACGCCTCCTCACCGCGTCTCCGACAAGGCGACGGTAACCCCGGTTACCCCTCCGGCGACGTTGGAATATGACCTTCAAACTGAAGCAGGTGTAACATATAGTGTTCACTCATCCAAATAAATAAAAGGTATGATGTCAACTAATGCTTTAATAAAAAACAGTTCAAGGTTTACGTTAACCATTGGGCTGCTTGGATGCCTGCTCACAACCCTGTTTGCCAGTCAGGATGCATCGGCTCAAGCACGCTTTCCCTGGGATAACGGCAAACTTACCGTCAGTGCCAACCACCGTTACCTCGTACATGAAAACGGCACCCCCTTCTTCTGGCTGGGTGACACCGGTTGGCTGACTGCCTCCCGCCTGACCAGGGACAACATGGCCTACTACTTCAAGGCGTGCAAGGACAATGGCTTCAATGTCGTACAGGTTTCCATCCTTCATGAAATTCCCTTTTACAACGTGTACGGCCAACCCGCTTTGCCCAATGGTTTTGATTTTAGCCGGGTAGATGAGCCAGGGCGTTACGGCTATTGGAATCACGTGGACTACATGATCGATGCGGCAGCCAGGCAAGGGATTTATATTGGCCTAGTCTGCGTCTGGGGAGGCCCTGTCAATGCAGGGCGGATGACAACTGCCGATGCCAAAGCCTACGGTACGTTCCTGGCCAATCGGTACAAGGACAAACCCAACATCATCTGGATGATTGGTGGTGACACCAAGGGCAATGTCAAGCAGGACATCTGGCTGACTTTGGCCAAGACCATCCGTGGCATCGACAAAGGCCACCTGATGACCTACCATCCCAGAGGACGCACCAGTTCGGCCGATTGGTTCAACGGGGAAGACTGGCTTGATTTCAATATGTTTCAATCCGGACATCGCCGTTACGGCCAACGCATGGGCGACGGGGAATACCCCATTGAGGAAAACACGGAGGAAGACAACTGGCGCTTTGTGGAAAGAGCGTATGCATTGACGCCTGCCAAACCCGTTTTGGACGGTGAACCCAGCTATGAGGCCATCCCGCATGGGTTGCACGATATGAACGAACGCTACTGGCAAGCAGAAGACGTGCGCCGCTACGCCTATTGGTCGGTTTTTGCCGGTTCTTTCGGCCATACCTACGGCCACAACGCCATCATGCAAATGCTGACGCCCGGGGTGATTCCTTCTTTTGGGTGCAAAAAGTACTGGTATGATGCCCTCAACGATCCTGGTTACCAACAGATGAAATACCTCAAAGCCTTGATGACGACGTTGCCCTTCACAGAAGGCCAGCCTGACCAATCATTGATCGTGGGTGATCCAGGTTATCAGCACGACCGTCTGATTGCCACCNNACGCACCGATTACGCCCTGGTCTATACCTACACCGGCAAGCAGATGACCCTTGATTTGACCCGCATCAGTGGAGCTGTCAAGCGGGTTTGGTGGTACAGCCCCGTAAACGGCTCCTTGTCCTACCTGGGTGAATTCAGCAACGGTACCCACACGTTCAGGCCTGAGGGTGGTTACAGGGGAGGCAACGACAACGTACTGATAGCCCTCGATGCCACTGCGACCTACCTCGAACCAGTTACCCCTGCGTTGCCCATACCCGTATCAACCAACCGATAATACCCCTCCCTATGACGATCCCCATCCGTTTCAAAGCCCTGCGTGTCAAGCTCTTTCAGCCTCTTGCCGCCTGTCTGGTAACCGTCGTCGCCCTGCTGTCTGGTTGTCAGTCCAACAAGCCTGATGACAGTTTCTGGGTGTCACGCCTGCGGGTGGAGTCCAAGGCTGAGCCCGTTGTGACCGATCACCCCCAACCCCGATTCAGTTGGGAATTGCGTTCTGACCAACGGAATATCCGACAAACCTATTACCAGATCTTGGTGGCCAGTAATCGTGAAGGCATCGAGGCTGATTCAGCCGATGTCTGGGATTCAGGCCGCATCAAGTCGGATGTGTCCATCCAGGTACCCTACGAAGGTCCAGCCCTCAAGAGCCGCAGTACCTACTATTGGAAAGTCAAGGTTTGGTGCAAGGGCAAAGGTGTGTCCACCAGCCCCTACATCGGCTGGCACACGGGTTTGCTGCAAGAAGCCGATTGGAAGGCCGACTGGATAGGGATGGACAGCGTTTTTGCCTGGGAAGACACCAGCCGTTTCGCCCGCTTGTCGGCCAGGTACCTGCGCCGCACCTTTGAATTGAATGACATACCAGAGCACGCCCGATTGTACATGATAGGGCTTGGTCTTAATGAATTGTATATCAATGGTCTTAGGATAGGAGGCCAGGTGCTTTCACCGACACCCACCGATTTCACCCAGGAGGTAAAGTATACCACCTACGAACTCGCACCTTACCTCAAGACAGGCACCAACGTGATTGGTGTCGTCTTGGGCAACGGCCGTTTTTTCAACATGAGGCAACACTACAAACCCTGGAAGATCAGAACGTTCGGTTTTCCCAAGTTGTTGTTGCAACTGGAGTTGGAGACAGCTGACGGACAGATTGACTGGGTGCTCAGCGATACCACCTGGCGGGTGACGGCCGATGGTCCCATCCGTAGCAACAATGAATGGGACGGTGAAGACTACGATGCCACCAAAGAGCTGACCGGTTGGCTTACCCCNNCCGGGTATGATGCCTCCGCCTGGTTGCACGCTCAACCCGTTTCAGATCCCGGTGCCAATCGTCGCTATTTTGCCGACAGCCTGCCCCAGAAAAACGAACCCAAGACCCCGCATGGTGACCTGACACTCAAGCAAGCCAGACGTCGGGCACAACTCAACGATGACATGAAGGTGGTCAGTACCCGTAAGCCCATCGCCATCATCAACCGTCGACCGGATGCCTTTATTCTGGATATGGGGCAGAACATGACAGGCTGGTTGCGCATCCAGGTGAGGGGTGAACGGGGACGTGTCGTCACCCTGCGATTTGCCGAGAGCCTCAATCCCGACAGTACCCTCTACGTTGCCAACCTCAGGGATGCCAAGGCTACCGACACCTACACACTCAAAGGGGGTGGGGAAGAGCTTTGGGAACCTTCGTTTGTGTATCATGGTTTCCGTTACGTGGAAGTGTTGAACTGGCCGGGAGAACCCCATCTCTACCAATTCAAAGGGCAGGTAGTCAGCGACGGCCTGATAGCCACCGGCTCGTTCGAGTCGTCCAACCAACTCCTCAACCAGCTATACAATAACGCCTGGTGGGGGGTCGTGGGCAATTACAAAGGCATGCCCGTGGATTGCCCTCAACGCAATGAACGTCAGCCCTGGCTGGGTGACCGATCCACAGGATGCTGGGGTGAAAGCTACCTGTTTGACAATCAGCGATTGTATGCCAAGTGGCTCGATGATATCCAACAAGCCATGAGTCAGGAAGGGCAGATTTCCGACGTGTCGCCTAATTACTACAACTACTATACCGATAACGTGACCTGGCCTGCTACCTATTTTCTGGTAGCCCAGATGCTGTACCGTCAGTACGGCGATCAGTATGCCGTAAGCAAGCACTATCCCTCCATGAAGAAGTGGATGGCTTACATGGAAAAACGGTACCTCAAGAACGGTCTGATGACCAGGGACAAATACGGCGACTGGTGTATGCCGCCGGAGTCACCCACGCTGATTCACGCCAAGGATCCGGCCAGACTCACCGATGGTACCCTCATTGCCACGGCTTATTACATCAAGTTGCTGCAGATCATGCAGGAATTTGCCACTGTGCTGAACAGAGACTCCGACAGAGCGTCCTTTGCCAAGCTGGCCGATGACATGACAACGGCTTTTCAGGCCACCTTCTACGACAAGACGGCCAAGCACTATGGTAATAACACCGTGACAGCCAACCTGCTACCATTGGCATTCGACATTACCCCTGAAGCCGACAGGCCGGCCGTGTTTGAAGCCATCTGCCGCGTCATCGAGGTGGACAACAAAGGTCATATCGCCTCCGGCGTGATCGGTACAGCCTGGCTGATGCGCACCTTGAGC